>JAVLFR010000241.1:0-5655 GCA_046052785.1 Limnohabitans sp.
AGCATTGCCAGTGGTAAACGCTACGCATCCAGCTTTTATACGGTCAAAGACATTCGGGTCAAGCTCGGCTCTGGAGTGGGCAGCTTAGGACGGTACCGTCTTTACGTCTTGATTGAAGGGCCAAGCTCGGCCCATACCGATGATGTGATCTTGCAACTGAAACAAGAGTCGACCAGCGCGGTGTTTATAGCCCTGCCCAACAATATGCCCCCAGCGGCGTATGGCAACCACGACGGCCAGCGTGCAGCCCTGAGCATGAAAGCCGCCCTGACCAACACCGATGTACTCGTAGGGTGGACCACCATCAACGGAGCGCCCTATTTGGTGCGCGAAAAATCACCCTTTGAAGCAGACTTTGACAGCACCAAACTGACCAAAACTGCTGACTTTTCAGATGCAGTCAAACTGATAGGCAAAGTAGTGGCCAAGGCCCATGCCTTGGCCGACAAAGACTACGACGCCAACCTCATTCCCGACAGCATGGACAAAGAAATTGCTGACACGGCGGGCACCAACAAGTCTGGCTTTAAACAAGAAGTCTTGAACTTTGCTTTGGACTACGCCAAACAAGTGGAACTGGACTACCAAAGTTTTTTAAAGGCTTACAAGGCGGGCACACCTTTGTATTGAACTTCAGCGGTAATTGCTCAGTAAGATCTCTTCACCAATGAAAAAGGCCACTAGGTGTTCATTCCTAGCGGCCTTTAAACTTGCATATGGTGGAGCTGGCGGGATTTGAACCCGCGTCCACAAGCCTTTTTCGTACAGTTCTACATGTGTAGTCGTCTGATTTGAGTCTCGCCGTGTGCGTCGCGCAGCGACACGCTACGCACCCAGCCAGTACCCTTTTTTCTCACACCACCACAAGGTACCCGAGGTGATGCCAGCCCATATGTTTTCCCTTGCAGCTAGGAAGTCTTGCGACCCCCTAACCCAGCCTATCGGCCAACTGTTGCAAGGCTCACCGGATTACGCGGCGAGTGCGAAACGTTCGTCGTTTGCAGTTAGTTTTTTTTCCGAAGATTAACGAGGATCAGAACCTCGACATGCCCTGCCACGCGTCCGAACCCATGTCGAAACCAGTGCAGCCCCAAGGTTCTTATTTTAGGCCCCTGCCAGCAATTGCAAGAGCTTATTTGGGGAATCCACCGATAAATCTGCACCCCAGCTGCTGACATCGGTCTTTTCACCCAAATAACCATAAGTGGCAGCGACCGTGGTCATGCCTGCAGCGCGGCCTGCAGCAATGTCGCGCTCGTCATCACCCACATACAAACATGACTCGGGCGGCAAGCTCAAACGGCGTGCGGCTTCAAACAAGGGTTCAGGATGGGGCTTGGGATGCGGCGTGGTGTCGCCACTCACAATGGCGCGCGCACTGGCAAACAAGGGCATGGCTGCGGTGAGCGGGTCAGTAAAGCGCGCCATTTTGTTGGTCACCACGCCCCAGGGCATGGGGCGCAAGAGGATGTGGTCGATCAAATCATGCACGCCATCAAACACGTAGGTGTGCACAGTCATGGCAGCCTCATAGTTGGCGAAAAACTCTTCGCGCATGGCCATGAAGTCTGGGTGCTCGGGTGTCATATCAAACGCCACCTTGAGCATGCCGCGCGCACCAGCGCCAGCCAGTGGACGATAGAACTCGTAAGGCAGAGATGGCATACCTCGGTCTTGACGCATTTTGTCGGCGGCAGCCCCTAGGTCGGGCGCACTGTCAATCAAGGTGCCATCCAAGTCGAACAGCACGGCGCGGATGTGTTGAAGCATCACAGCGGCTTTTGGGTGGCAACCATGTAGTTGACGCTGGTGTCACCACTCAGCCAATAGCGGCGCGTGATTGGGTTGTATTCCATGCCACGGGTATGCTGCCAAGCCAGACCAGCTTCACGACAATCGCGCGCGAGCTCGCTGGGACGGATGAATTTGGCATATTCATGGGTGCCACGCGGCAGCAAGTTCAGCACATACTCTGCGCCCACGATGGCAAACAAGAACGACTTGGCATTTCGGTTGAGCGTGGAGAAAAACACGTGGCCACCGGGTTTGACCAACTGCGCGCAGGCACGCACGATAGACGAAGGGTCTGGCACATGCTCGAGCATCTCCATACAAGTGACCACGTCAAAGCTGGCCGGTTGTTCGGCAGCCAGGTCTTCGACAGCCACTTCACGGTATTGCACATTGGGGGTTTGCGCCTCAAGCGCATGGAGTTGTGCGACCTTGAGTGACTTGGTGGCCAAATCAATACCCCATGCATGCGCGCCAGAGCGGGCCATGGCATCGGTCAAAATTCCTCCACCACACCCCACGTCTAAGACCTTCTTGCCTTGCAAGGGCGTGATGCCATTGATCCAATCCAATCGCAATGGATTGATTTGATGAAGTGGGCGAAATTCGCTTTCGGGGTCCCACCAACGGTGGGCGAGGTCTGAAAACTTGGCCAATTCGGCCTCATCAAAATTGGTGTGCTTGGCAGTGTTTTGCATGGTTCGTATTGTCGTTCAAGCAAAAAGAAACCCCGCCGAGGCGGGGTTTCTAAATCAAATCAAGTTTGATCAGTTCTTGCGGGTACCCACAACTTCGATCTCAACACGACGGTTTTTGGTACGGCCTTCAGCAGTCTTGTTGCTTGCAACAGGTTGCTTCTCGCCTTTGCCTTCGGTGTAAATGCGGTTTTTCTCAATCCCTTTGGTGACCAAGTAAGCCTTGACTGCTTCAGCGCGACGCACTGACAGCTTTTGGTTGTAGGCTTCTGAACCCACAGAATCCGTGTGACCCACAGCAATGATGACTTCTAAGTTGATGGCTTTGACTTTGGAAATCAAATCATCCAACTTGGCTTTACCAGCAGGCTTGACCACGGCCTTGTCGAAATCAAAGAATGCATCAGCAGCGTATGTGACTTTAGTAGCGGCAGCAGCGGGTGCAGCAGCTGGCGCTGGCGCTGGCTCGGGTGCAGGCGCGGGGGCAGCAGCAGGGGCTGCTTTTGGCTCAGCGGCAACAGGGCCGCCGCAACCAGGGGCTGCCGTCGCAGGCGTCCAGCCAGCATTGCGCCAGCAGTCACCAGCAGCGTTTTTCCAGACATCGCCTGAAGCATTACGCCAGTTGTCAACGTTTTGAGCCAAAGCAGCAGTAGCTAGGGCAGCGGTAGCAACAAAAGCTGCCAAGTTCTTCAAGTTTTTCATAATTCACCTCTGAGGGATTTACAAGCCGCAGACGACTCTGCGAATTCAGGCAGTAAGGTGAGTTCACCTTTACGCTTCGGTTCATTGTGCCATAACCTAAACTGGCAAATCCCAGCCCAGCTAAGGCCTAGTCAATTGAGTTTAGGGTTGTTGCATGTCTGCCACAGAAGAGAGAGCAGCTAATCAGCCTAAAATCCTCTGTTTCCTGCTTCACGGCCTCTTTCATGACCCAGTTTGCCAAAGAAACCCTGCCCATCAGCTTAGAAGAGGAGATGCGCCGCAGTTACTTAGATTACGCCATGAGCGTGATTGTTGGGCGCGCCCTTCCCGATGCGCGTGACGGCTTAAAGCCGGTGCACCGCCGTGTCTTGTTTGCGATGCACGAGCTCAACAACGACTGGAACCGCCCTTACAAGAAATCTGCCCGTATCGTGGGTGACGTGATTGGTAAATACCACCCCCACGGTGACAGTGCGGTGTACGACACCATCGTGCGCATGGCACAAGATTTCTCATTGCGCCACATGTTGGTGGACGGCCAAGGTAACTTCGGCTCGGTCGACGGTGACAACGCAGCAGCAATGCGTTACACGGAAATCCGCTTGTCGAAAATCGCCCACGAAATGTTGAGTGACATTGACAAAGAAACCGTCGACTTTGGCCCCAACTATGACGGCTCTGAAAAAGAACCCTTGGTACTTCCAAGCCGTATTCCCAACTTGTTGGTCAACGGATCCTCCGGCATTGCCGTGGGAATGGCCACCAACATCCCGCCTCACAACTTGAACGAAGTGGTGGACGCTTGCTTGCACATGCTGCGCCACCCAGAGGCCACCATTGACGAACTCATGGAAATCATCCCCGCCCCCGATTTCCCAACAGCCGGCATTATTTATGGCATCAGCGGCGTCAAAGACGGCTACCGCACCGGCCGCGGCCGTGTGGTCATGCGCGCCAAGTGCCACTTTGAAGACATTGACAAAGGCCAACGCCAGTCCATCATCGTGGACGAGTTGCCTTACCAGGTGAACAAAAAGACCTTGCAAGAACGCATGGCCGAATTGGTTCACGAAAAGAAGATCGAAGACATCAGCCATATCCAAGACGAGTCAGACAAGTCGGGCATGCGCTTGGTGATCGAACTCAAACGCGGTGCCATGCCTGAAGTGGTGCTGAACAACTTATATAAGCAGACCCAGCTGCAAGACACCTTCGGCATCAACATGGTGGCCTTGATTGATGGTCAACCCAAGCTCTGTAATTTGCGTGACTTGATCGCGGTGTTCTTGGGCCATCGCCGCGAAGTGGTGACACGCCGCACCATCTTTACCCTGCGCAAAGCCCGCGAACGCGGCCATGTGTTGGAAGGCTTGGCTGTTGCTTTGGCCAATATTGACGAGTTCATTCGCATCATCCGCAATGCGCCTACACCCCCCGTGGCCAAGGCCGAGCTGATGACCAAATCATGGGACAGCCAACTGGTGCGCGAAATGCTGACACGCAGCCGCGCCGATGGCGGCGTGATCAACGCCGACGATTACCGTCCAGACGGCTTGGAAAAAGAATTCGGCATGGGCAGCGACGGCCTGTACCGCTTGAGCGACACCCAGGCTCAAGAAATTTTGCAAATGCGTTTACAACGCTTGACAGGGCTTGAGCAAGACAAAATCGTCAACGAATACAAAGACGTCATGGCCGAGATCGACGACTTGCTCGACATCTTGGCCAAGCCAGAGCGTGTGTCCACCATCATTGGTGACGAATTGGCTTTGGTGAAGAACGAATTTGGCCAAAGCAAGCTCGGCGCGCGCCGCAGCGTGATTGAGCACAATGCCCAAGACTTGGGGACCGAAGACCTGATCACGCCGACAGACATGGTGGTCACGCTCAGCCACAGCGGCTACATCAAGAGCCAGCCCTTGTCTGAATACCGTGCCCAAAAACGCGGCGGTCGTGGCAAGCAAGCCACAGCCACCAAAGAAGATGATTGGGTGGACCAACTCTTCATCGCCAACACGCACGACTATTTGCTGTGCTTCTCTAACCGTGGCCGTTTGTATTGGCTCAAGGTGTGGGAAGTGCCTGCGGGCTCACGCGGCTCACGTGGCCGCCCCATCGTCAACATGTTCCCTTTGCAAGAGGGCGAAAAAATCAACGTCGTGTTAGCCCTGACCGGCGAAGCACGGACCTTCCCCCAAGACCAATTTGTGTTCATGGCCACCTCCATGGGCACCGTCAAAAAGACCTCGCTCGACGAGTTCAACAACCCGCGCAAGGGCGGCATCATTGCCGTGAACTTGGACGATGGTGACTTCCTGGTGGGCGCGGCACTGACCGATGGCCAACACGATGTGATGTTGTTCAGCGATGGCGGCAAGGCCGTGCGCTTTGACGAGAACGATGTGCGCCCCTTGGGTCGCAGCGCCCGTGGCGTGCGCGGCATGATGATCGAAGACGGCCAAAGCGT
>JAVLFR010000242.1:0-12356 GCA_046052785.1 Limnohabitans sp.
CGAGATCTACACAAGGCTATTCGTCGGCAGCGTCAGATGTGTATAAGAGACAGCCCACCTGGGCGCTCAGGGCGCGCAGGGCCTGGGCGCTGCCCTTGCCCACGTCACCGTAACCGGCGACCACGGCCACCTTGCCCGCGATCATCACGTCGGTGGCGCGCTTGATGGAATCCACCAGCGATTCGCGGCAGCCATACAGGTTGTCGAACTTGCTCTTGGTCACCGAGTCGTTGACGTTGATGGCACGGAACATCAGGCTGCCCTTGGCGGCCATTTCGTTCAGGCGCAACACGCCAGTGGTGGTCTCTTCGGTCACGCCAATGATCTGCGCGCCCTTGCGGCTGTACCAGGTGGGGTCCACCGCCAGCTTGGCCTTGATGGCGTTGAACAAGCACGTCTCTTCTTCGCTGGTGGGGTGAGCGATCAACGAAGCGTCGGTTTCAGCACGTTTGCCCAAATGCATCAGCAAGGTGGCATCGCCGCCGTCGTCCAGGATCATGTTGGGGCCTTCGCCTTCCACGCCTTTGGCACCGAATTCAAAAATGCGGTGGGTGTAGTCCCAGTACTCGTCCAAGGTTTCGCCTTTGGTGGCGAACACGGGAATGCCCGCTTCGGCAATCGCAGCCGCTGCATGGTCTTGGGTAGAGTAGATGTTGCAAGAAGCCCAACGCACATCAGCGCCCAAAGACTTCAAGGTTTCAATCAACACCGCCGTTTGAATGGTCATGTGCAAAGAACCCGTCACGCGAGCGCCTTTCAAAGGCTGCGCTTTGGCGAATTCTTCGCGGATGGCCATCAAACCAGGCATTTCGGTTTCGGCAATTTTGATTTCTTTGCGGCCCCAAGCGGCCAAAGACATGTCAGCCACGATGTAATCAGCGGCGACGGTGGTTTTAAGAACAGCGTTCATTTGTGAGACTCCAAAAGTTGGCAAAGCCACTAGCGACGCGCGATCAGCAGCATCTGGGAGTCCGAAGGAATCTTCGAGGAGCTCACCGCACGTCGTCAAGTGGGTGAGCGCGGTTGGCAGTCCGAGCCTCACCTGTGAACCAGCCCCTTGCGGGCCGACAGGCTGCAGCGCTCCTCGGATGGCCTAGATTTTAAACGAACTTCTAAAACCCCTGCTTCGCCACGGGCCCAACGCTATGATTCCTGTCTTAGTTGGCCATTTTTAGGCACACCTCTTTTATAGTGATCCCATGAGCTCTTTTCTCAACGAAGTACGCCGTCGTCGCACCTTTGCCATCATTTCCCACCCCGACGCGGGTAAAACCACGCTGACCGAAAAGCTGTTGTTATTCTCTGGCGCCATTCAAATCGCAGGCGCCGTCAAGGGCCGCAAAGCTAGCCGCCACGCCACGTCTGACTGGATGGAGATTGAAAAGCAACGCGGCATCTCGGTGGCCTCATCCGTGATGCAAATGCTCTACCGCGAGCACGTCATCAACCTGCTCGACACCCCCGGCCACAAAGACTTCAGCGAGGACACCTACCGCGTGCTCACCGCCGTGGACTCGGCCCTGATGGTGATTGATGCCGCCAACGGCGTGGAAGCCCAAACCCGCCGCCTGATTGAGGTGTGCCGTCAGCGCGACACACCCATCATCACCTTCGTCAACAAGATGGACCGCGAGGTGCGCGACCCGCTCGACATCCTCGACGAAGTCGAACGCGAACTCGGCATGCCCTGCGTGCCTATGACCTGGCCTGTGGGTCAAGGCAAATTGTTCGGCGGCATCATCAATTTGCGCACGCAAGCCATGACCGTGTTTGACTCGGGCTCTGAGCGCTTACCGCAAGACTTTGAAACACTGCCCTTGACCGAGCAAACCCAATTGGCCGAACGCTTTGGCGCAGAGTGGGCCACCGCCATGGAAAGCATGGAACTGGCCACTGGCGCATCGCCCAAGTTTGACAAGGACGCATTTTTGGCGGGCAAACAAACCCCCGTGTTCTTTGGCTCAGGCGTGAACAACTTTGGTGTGATGGAGGTGCTCGACGCCTTGGTTGACCTCGCCCCATCGCCCCGCCCGCGCTTGAGTCATTTGGTGGTCAACAAACAAGCTGTGGAAAAAACCATTCAACCCGAAGACGAAGGTTTTGCAGGTGTGGTCTTTAAGGTGCAAGCCAATATGGACGCCAACCACCGCGACCGCATTGCCTTTGTGCGCGTGGCCTCGGGCAAGTTCACCCCAGGCATGAAACTCAAGGTGCAACGCACCGCCAAAGAACTGCGCCCCACCAGCGTGGTGACCTTCATGTCGCAGCGCCGCGAAGCCGTCGAAGAGGCTTATGCGGGTGACATCATCGGCTTCACCACCCACGGCGGGGTGCAGCTGGGCGACACCATCACCGATGGACCCGCGTTGCAATTCACGGGCTTGCCCTTCTTTGCGCCTGAGTTGTTCATGACGGTGATTTTGAAAAACCCACTCCGCACCAAGCAACTCCAACAAGGCTTGGATCAGCTCGGTGAAGAGGGTGCGATTCAAGTGTTCAAGCCCGAAGCTGGTGGTGCCATGCTGCTGGGTGCCGTGGGCCAATTGCAGTTTGAAGTGGTGCAGCACCGCTTGAAAGCCGAGTATGACTGTGATGTGAAGCTCGAGAGCTGCCAATACACGGGCGCGCGTTGGATTACCGCTGACACACCTGCTGAGCTGCGCGAGTTCACCTATGCGTACCCACAGCGCATGGCCTTGGATGCGGCCAATACCTTGGCGTATTTGTGTACCTCGCCTTATGACGTGCGCTTGGCACAAGAGCGGTTTCCAAAGATTCACTTCCATCCGCTACGAGAGCATGCGGGGTTGGCGTTGTCTACTGCTGGGTGAAGATCGGCTCAGAGGCATTGCCTTGGGCGCCTCTTCGCTGCGCTCAGAATGTCACTACGGGCAACATCACTGAACCTCTCATCTCATTGCATTTTGTCGCGACGCGCCAAAGCTGGAAACAGCTTGACCCACGCGACAGCCACGAGCACAGTGCCCACACCACCGCTCACCACCGACACGACGGGCCCCCATAACGCGGCCACGGCGCCCGACTCAAACTCACCGAGCTGGTTAGATGCACCAATGAAAATCGTATTCACAGCGGCGACGCGCCCACGAATTTCATCTGGCGTTTGCAGCTGCATCAAGGTCAAGCGGGTGACCACACTGATGTTGTCTGCAGCCCCCGTCACGGCCAACACCAGCAGCGACAAGCCAAAGTGATTAGAAAAACCAAACACTACCGTGGCAGACCCAAACACAGCCACAGCACCCAGCAAGGTGTAGCCCACATGACGGCGCAAAGGCCATCGCAATAAGGCCAAAGACATCAGCAAAGCACCGGCCGCAGGCGCAGCCCGCAGCAGACCTAAGCCTTCAGGCCCCGTGTGCAAAATATCTCGGGCATAGATCGGCAACAAGGCGGTGGCGCCACCCAACAACACGGCAAACAAATCCAAGGAGGTCGCCCCAAGCAATATCTTGTTGCGCCACACAAAGGTCACGCCCGCCATCGCGGACGCCCATGACACCGCGTCTTGCGTGGCATGATGAACATACCGAACGGTCAGCGTGAGCAAGCTAGACAACAGCAACATCACCACACAAACGCCATACACCGTTAAAGGGCCTTGCGCGTAAAGCAAACCGCCCAGCGCAGGTCCACCAATGGTGCCCGCCTGCAAGACACTGGAGCCCAAAGCGACGCCACGTTGTAGCAAATTTAACGGCAGCAACATGGGGGCTAGCGCCTGTTGCGCGGGCATTTGGAAAGCACGCGTGCCGCCCAAGATCGCCGACAACAACAAGATCAACTCTCGGCTCACCAAGGCATCCAACGTCGCCCAGACCAAGCAGGCCGATACAGCGGCTTGTATAGCCATACACGCTGCAAACAAACGCCCTCGGTGCACGCGATCGACCACATGGCCGGCTGGCAGCGTCAGCACCAAGGCTGGCACAAACTGAAACAAACCCACCAAACCCAAGTCCCAGGCGCTATCGGTCAGGTCATACATGTGCCAAGCCAAGGCCACCATTAACATTTGACTGGCTGTGACCACCAAAAAACGCGCGCCCGTGAAGCGCACAAAACTCCGGTGCGTGAGTAAATTTTTCAGTGTCGCCATCTCATCAAGACCTTGCCAAGACAGGCTTGAGTGCGTTACCCGTGTGCGTCATCAACGCCACCACCGCCTCGGGCGTATCCGCCGCCACAATCAAACCACCCCCATCACCGCCTTCAGGGCCGAGGTCAATGATCCAGTCAGCTTCTGCAATGACATCCAGATCATGCTCAATCACCACCACGCTGTGACCGCCATCGACCAAACGGTGCAACACGCGAATGAGTTTGTCCACATCGGCCATGTGCAAGCCCACGGTAGGTTCGTCCAACACGTACAAGGTGTGCGGCGCCTTGTTGCCGCGGCGCGTCACATCGTCGCGCACTTTGCTCAGCTCGGTGACCAGCTTGATGCGCTGCGCTTCGCCGCCGCTCAGCGTGGGTGAAGGCTGCCCCAAGGTGAGGTAACCCAAGCCCACATCTTTGAGCAGTTGCAAAGGATGCGCAATATTGGGCATGGTGGCGAAGAACGCCACCGCCTCGTCCACTTCCATTTGCAGCACGTCACCAATGCTTTTACCGCGCCAGCTCACCGCCAAAGTCTCGGGATTGAAGCGTGCGCCACGACAGGTTTCGCACGGTACTTTCACATCGGGCAAAAAGCTCATCTCAATCGTGCGCAGGCCTTGGCCTTCACACGTGTGGCAGCGGCCTTCACCCGTGTTGAAGCTGAAGCGACCTGCGCCGTAGCCGCGTGCTTTGGCTTCCAGCGTTTCGGCAAACAGTTTGCGAATCGTGTCCCAAAAACCAATGTAAGTCGCGGGGCATGAACGCGGCGTTTTGCCAATAGGGGTTTGGTCCACTTCCAACACGCGGTCAACTGTTTGGTAGCCATCCAGACCCGTGCAGCCCACCCAAGCAGGATGTTTGCCTTCGTCGTCAAGCTTACGCCCCGCTTGTGTGGCACGCTGTGCGACCGCCGCCGCCACGTTTTGCAACAACACATCACGCGCCAGCGTGGACTTGCCCGAACCGGACACGCCTGTCACGGCTACCAAACGCTTGAGTGGAATGTCCACGCTCACGTCATTCAGGTTGTGCAGCGAAGCGCCTTCAAGCGACAACCACTGAAGCACAGCAGCATCCCCAGAAGCAACTTCAGCAACAGGCACAGCCACCTTACGCTTACTCACCTTCGCGGAGGATGGGGCGTTGCCGGGTGACGATTTTGGCTCGCCGCATGAGGAACCCGGCAATGACTCATCCTTCGCAGCGAGCGCATCAGCGGCCACAGCAAAAGCAGACAACGCGGCTTCAGACACAGGCCGTCGTGCCTGTAACGGATGCCGCATCGCATGCAACAAATAACGCCCCGTCTGAGACTCACTCTGCGAGGTGATGTCCTTCACAGAACCTTCACCCATCAACCGCCCACCCCGCTTACCCGCGCTCGGTCCAATGTCGATGATGTGGTCGGCGCGTCGAATCGTGTCCTCATCGTGCTCCACCACCACCAGCGTGTTGCCTTTGTCGCTCAACAACTGCAGCGCGTTCAACAAAATTTGGTTGTCACGAGCATGCAAGCCAATGGTCGGCTCGTCCAACACATAGCAAACGCCTTGCAAGTTGCTGCCCAGTTGCGCCGCCAAACGAATGCGTTGCGCCTCACCACCGCTGAGGGTGGGGGCGCCGCGGTCGAGCGTGAGGTAGTTCAAACCCACTTGCTCCAAGAACTCCAAACGGCTCTTGATTTCTGGCAACAGGTCGCGGGCAATATCCCCTTCACGGCCCGTCATCGCCAGCTTCTCGACCCATTTACGAATCTCGGTCACGCTCAAGCGTGCAATGTCGGTGATGCCCACGCCAGCAAATTTCACAGCACGTGCAGTCGCATTCAAACGTGTGCCTGCGCAAGTCGGACAGGCCACATCGACCAAGTCGTCCACATCGGGTTCGGCAAAGGTTTGCTCTCTTCCTTTGTCTTTGTCATCGCGGACAGAGTCGTCCAACACTTTGCGCTGGTCTTTGTTGAGCTTCACGCCTGTGCCCACGCAGTCAGGGCACCAGCCGTGTTTGCTGTTGTATGAGAACAAGCGCGGGTCTAGCTCGGCATACGAGGTGTCGCACACGGGGCAGGCGCGTTTGGTGGAGTACACATCCAAGCGGCCAATGCTGTTGGTCTCTGCGCCGGCTTGCATGGCCTCACGCAAACCGTCGAGTTGACTCAACACATGCACCACGCCTTTGCCGTGCTCGAGCGCTGTTGTCAGCGCTTGGCGCAACGCGGCTTCGTTGTATGCAGACACCTCCAGGCTGGCCACTGGCAGCTCAATGGTGTGCTCCTTGAAACGGTCCAGACGAGGAAAGCCGTTGGTGGGCAAAAAGTGACCATCCACGCGCAAGTGCGTGTAACCGCGTGGACGCGCCCAATCGGCCAGTTCGGTGTAGACACCTTTACGGTTCATCACCAGCGGGCTCATCAGACCAATGTGTTGGCCTTTGAACTCGCGCATCAGCTGCGCGGCAATGCGCTCTGCGGTTTGCGGTTGCACCGCAGCACCGTCGTGCGTGCAATGCTGTGTGCCAAGCTTGACATAGAGCAAGCGCAAAAAATGCCACACCTCGGTGGTGGTGCCCACAGTCGATTTACGTCCCCCACGGCTCAAACGCTGCTCAATCGCCACCGTGGGTGGAATGCCGTACACCGCGTCCACCTCGGGCCGCCCGGCGGGCTGCACGATGCTGCGCGCATAGGCGTTCAGACTTTCCAAATAACGTCGCTGCCCTTCATTGAACAAAATATCAAACGCGAGCGTGGACTTGCCCGACCCCGACACCCCCGTGATGACGTTGAACTTGCCCCGTGGAATGTTGACACTCAAACTCTTGAGGTTGTGCTCTTTGGCGTTGATGATTTGAATCGCACCATCGGCCACAGACGCGCCGCGCGCAGCTTTTGCAAAGCGAGCCGCACCTTCAGCGGCCAGCAAACCTGCGGAGGCTTTCTCACCATCTATCTCGTACACCACCCCCATGGAAGCGGCATAGTCGCGCAAAGCTTTGCCCGTGTGCGAGGTGGGGTGCAAGCGCACCTCTTCGGGCGTGCCTTCGGCCACCAGCAAGCCGCCCGCATCCCCGCCTTCGGGGCCGAGGTCAATCAACCAGTCGCTGGCACGGATAACGTCGAGGTTGTGCTCAATGACGATGAGCGAGTTGCCGTCCTCTAACAAGCGACGCATGGCACGCATGAGTTTGGCAATGTCGTCAAAGTGCAGCCCTGTGGTGGGCTCGTCAAACATGAAGAGCACGCCCTTTTTGGCGAGGGATTGCCTGCTCGATGTTTTGGCTTTGGCGGCTTCAGCTAAGAAGCCCGCCAACTTCAAACGTTGCGCTTCGCCACCGCTGAGTGTGGGAACTGGTTGGCCCAGCTTCACATAATCCAGGCCCACGTCCACGATGGGTTGCAAGGTGCGCAGGACGTCTCGGTCGTTGGCGAAAATCTCCAGTGCTTCACCGACTGTCAGCTCCAATACATCGGCCACATTGAGGAAGACGCTGGTTGTCGCTGGGGCAGCACCAATCGGCTTCTTTCGCTCGATACGAACTTCTAAGATTTCAGGCCGATAGCGTTGACCGTTGCAATCTTGGCAACGCAAATACACGTCGCTTAAGAATTGCATTTCGACGTGTTCAAAACCTGAACCGCCGCAGGTGGGGCAACGGCCATCGCCGCTGTTGAAGCTGAATTTCGACGCGGTGTAGCCGCGCTGTTTAGACACGGGGGCAACCGCAAAGATTTCGCGCACGGCGTCCCATGCGCCCACATAACTTGCGGGGTTCGAGCGTGCGGTTTTTCCGATGGGGGATTGGTCGACAAACACCACGTCGCTCAAGTAGTCAGCCCCTAACAATCGGTCATGCGCGCCTGGGGTTTCAGTGGCTCGGCCATAGTGGCGCAGCAAGGCGGGCGCCAAGACGTCTTGAATGAGCGTGGACTTGCCTGAGCCGCTGACGCCTGTGATGCACACCAAGCGTTGCAAGGGAAACTCGATGCTCAGGTTTTGCAGGTTGTGTTCGCGCGCACCTTCCAAAATCAAACGCGGCGTGTTGTCGGTGACCAAGCGCTTGAGGCCTAGGCCAATAGTTTTGCGTGCGCCTAAATAAGCACCTGTCAGCGTGTCGGCGGACTTCAAAGCTTCGGTCGTGCCGTCAAACACAATTTGGCCACCCTTAACGCCTGGGCCTGGGCCCATATCGATGATGCGGTCGGCGCACATCATCACCGCAGGGTCATGCTCCACCACCACCAGCGTGTTGCCTGCATTGCGCAAGCGCAGCATGGCCTCGTTGATGCGGTTCATGTCGCGCGGATGTAAACCGATGCTGGGCTCGTCCAACACAAACAAGGTGTTGACCAACGAGGTGCCCAAGGCGGTGGTGAGGTTGATGCGCTGCACCTCACCCCCACTGAGTGTGCGGCTTTGGCGGTCGAGGGTGAGGTAGCCAATGCCCACGTCGCTGAGGTATTTCAAACGCGTGCGAATTTCGTCCATCAACAAGTGCAGGGCTTGGGCATCAGCACCCGCCACATCGACCTGCGTGGCGTTGAAAAACTGGTGCAACTTGTCGATCGGCAAGAGCATCAAGTCATGCAAGCACAGGCCTGGCATGGCTTCGAGTTGCGCGCGCGTCCATTGCACGCCTTGAGGCATGAAGCGTTTAGCGGGTGCAAGCACGGCGTCGGCATCTGCTTGGGAACCAACGCGCCACAACAAGCTGTCGGTTTTCAAACGCGCCCCCGCGCATGTGCCGCACGGTGTGTAACTGCGGTATTTCGACAACAGCACGCGGATGTGCATCTTGTAAGACTTGCTTTCCAAATACTCGAAGAAGCGTTTGATGCCGTACCACTGGTGGTTCCACTTGCCTTTCCACAAAGGCGAGCCGTTGATCACCCAGTCTTTGTGCTCTTGGCTCAGCTTATACCAAGGTGTGTCGCGCGGAATGCCTTCGGCTTCGGCGTGACGCATGAGGTCTTCTTGCGTTTCCACCCAAGCTGGTGTTTGGATGGTTTTGACAGCGCCAGCGCGTAGGGTGAGTTTGTCATTGGGAATCACCAGGCCATAGTCCACCCCAATCACGCGACCAAAACCACGGCAGGTCTCACAAGCGCCCACAGCCGAATTGAACGAGAACATCGACGGAATCGGGTCGCTGTAGCGCAGGTCACTGTCGGGGCAATGCAACCCCGTGGAGAAGCGCCAGAGAGAGAATTGGGCATCAGCGCCCGAGTTTTGCGCCGCAAAATCAGTCTCTGATCTCAAATTCTCCCAATACACATTCAGTCGGCCACCGCCACGTTTGATGGCCAGCTCAATCGCCTCTACCACGCGGGCTTGCTCGGTGTTGCCTAATTTAAAACGGTCAGCCACCACATCCAACAACTTGCGTGGTCCTGTGGGCGTGGCCACTTCGCGTTCGGCGTGGATGCGGGTAAAGCCACTGGCGCTGAGCCACTGCTCGACTTCGGCGGCCGAGGTGTTGGCGGGTAACTCCACAGGGAAGGTCATGACGAGGCGCGGGTCTTGCGGCAGCTCTGCGCAACGGCGTTGCAATTCGGCGTAAATGGTTTGCGGCGTGTCGTGTTGCACGGGCTGCGCGGTTTGGCGGTCAAACAACTGGCCAGCGCGAGCGATGAGCAACTTCAAATGGTCGTTCAGCTCGGTCATCGTGCCCACCGTAGAACGCGAGCTGCGCACAGGGTTGGATTGGTCAATCGCAATCGCGGGAGGCACCCCCTCGACCTTGTCGACAGCGGGGCGGTCCATGCGGTCTAAGAACTGGCGAGCGTATGCGCTGAAGGTTTCCACATAACGGCGCTGGCCTTCGGCATACAGGGTGTCAAACACCAAACTCGATTTGCCCGAGCCGCTCGGGCCCGTGACCACGGTCAGTTCGCCCGTGCGAATGTCGAGGTCAATGTTTTTGAGGTTGTGCTGGCGTGCGCCACGGATGCGGATGGTGCCTGTCATGGCGGAGCCTTTTTGAGTGTGGCAAATATTCTAGAGAGTCGCACTGCCCCAGTTCCGCATCGGGGCATTGCCAACCTTAAGCATTCAATTGGTACACACCAAGCAAAACGCCACGGCCCAGCCGTGGCGTTTTGACAGGGTGCAATCAGATGCGTTACTTGGCAGCTGAAGCGTCTGTTGATGCAGCAGACGCTGCCACAGAAGCTGCGGCTTCAGGCGCGTGTACCGCCTCAGCCCCGTGCTTCTCGCCACTCATGTCCAAGCTGTCCCCACCCTTCATGATCACAAACATGGCCAAGGCCGCAAAGATCACAAAACCCACAAAAATTTTCAACATATCAAACCTCCGATATCAGTAAAAAGCCCTCCACGAGGGAGGGCTTGAATGTAGCACCCAGGTCACCCTGGGAAACTTACAAATTAGTCGTCTGCGTAGATGTCTACATCTTTGGTTTCGCGCACAAAGATCATGCCGATGACGAAGGTCATGCCAGCGATGATGATGGGGTACCACAAGCCGTTGTACATATTGCCCGTCTGCGCCACGATCGCAAAAGCTGTCGTGGGCATCAAGCCGCCGAACCAACCGTTACCTATGTGATAAGGCAAGGACATGGATGTGTAACGGATACGGGTTGGGAACAACTCCACCAACATTGCGGCGATAGGGCCATAAACCATGGTCACCAAGATCACCAAGTAGGTCAAGATGATGACCACCGTGACTTTGTCAAACTTGGTCATGTCGGCTTTGGCAGGGTAACCCGCAGCCTTCAAAGTTTCAGCCACGGCCTTGCGGAACTCAGCAGACTTGGCTTTGGCTTCGTCAGCTGGCAAGCCCTTAGCGCTGTAACCAGCAATTTCTGTTTCGCCAATCTTGATGCTGGCAGTTGTACCAGGTGCACCCACCACGTTGTCATAGCTCACAGAACTAGAAGCCAACACTTGCTTGGCGATATCGCATGAGCTGGTGAACTTCAAAGTGCCTGTGGGGTTGAACTGGAATGAACATTCTGCAGGATCAGAAGTGACCACCACTTTGTTCTTTTGTTGTGCCGCATACAAGTCTGGGTTAGCAGCCTTGGTGAGTGCTTCGAACACAGGGAAGTAAGTCAGCACAGCCAACAAACAGCCCAACATGATCAGAGGTTTGCGGCCAATCTTGTCAGACAAGGTACCGAAAATCACAAAGAACGGTGTGCCAATGATCAGCGAGAGCGCGACCATGATGTTGGCCGTTGGGCCGTCCACTTTCAGCGCTTGTGTCAAGAAGAACAAAGCGTAGAACTGACCCGAATACCACACCACCGCTTGACCAGCGACCAAGCCGAACAAGGCCAAGATCACGATCTTCAGGTTTTTCCATTGGCCAAAGGCCTCAGTCAAAGGTGCTTTGGAAGTTTTGCCTTCGGCCTTCATTTTCACGAAAGCAGGTGACTCGTTCATCGACAAGCGGATGTAGACAGAAATGGCCAACATGATCACCGATACCAGGAACGGCACGCGCCAGCCCCAATCGGCAAAGGCCTCTTCACCGATGGCGGTACGTGTACCCAAAATCACCATCAACGACAGGAACAAGCCCAAGGTTGCAGTGGTTTGAATCCAAGCAGTGTAGGCACCACGCTGACCAGCAGGCGAGTGCTCAGCCACGTAAGTTGCAGCACCACCATACTCACCGCCCAAAGCCAGACCTTGCAGCAAACGCAAGCAAATCAGGATGACGGGCGCGGCCACACCAATGCTGGCGTAGTTGGGCAAAAGACCTACGATGAAGGTGGACGCACCCATGATCAGGATGGTCACCAAGAAGGTGTACTTGCGGCCGATCATGTCTCCCAAACGGCCGAAAATAACCGCACCAAAAGGGCGCACGATGAAGCCAGCAGCGAAAGCCAACAACGCAAAAATGAACGCAGAGCCTTCATCCAAGCCGCTGAAGAACTGCTTCGCAATAATTGCAGCGAGTGAACCATACAGGTAAAAGTCGTACCACTCGAAAACGGTACCCAATGAAGAGGCGAAGATCACCTTCTTCTCTTCCGCCGACATTGGGCGATTTGCTTCTATCGTTGCCATGTGTGTTGTCTCCTTAGACGATTAACTTCCAATGCCCTGACTGAGCATTGCGCCGCGCAACTATCAGCGGATTAGCTGACCCATTTCTGACGTCGCGAAAGCCCGCGTATTGCAACATCCGAACGACAACTGCAAACACAGTAATAACCCGCATGAATAATTTCTTATGGTGATAGAAGCTGTCTCTTA
>JAVLFR010000243.1:0-3232 GCA_046052785.1 Limnohabitans sp.
CCCGCAAAGCCAATGAGGGCCTTGGGCTCGGCCATCACCACATCGCCCATGAAGGCAAAGCCGGCCGACACGCCGCCCATGGTCGGGTCGGTCAAGACGCTGATGTAGGGCAAGCCTTTTTGCGCCAAACGGGTGAGAGATGCATTGGTTTTGGCCATTTGCATGAGGGACAGCAAACCTTCTTGCATGCGCGCACCACCGGTGGCGGTGAAACAAATGAACGGCACTTTTTGCTCGATGGCGGTATGCACGCCGCGTACAAAGCGCTCGCCGACCACCGAACCCATGGAGCCGCCCATGAAGTCGAACTCAAAACAGGCCACGACCACGTTGATGTTGTGGACCGCGCCACCCATGACCACCAAGGCGTCGGTCTCGCCCGTGTTTTGCATGGCTTCTTTCAAGCGCTCGGGGTATTTGCGACTGTCTTTGAACTTCAAAGCGTCCACAGGCAGCACTTCTTGGCCGATTTCGTAGCGGCCTTCGGCGTCGAGGAACATATCCAAGCGGTCGCGCGCGCTCACACGGTGGTGGTGGCTGCACGTGGGGCAGACGTTGTGGTTGGCTTGTAGGTCACTCTTGTAGAGCACGGTCTCGCAACTAGGGCACTTGACCCACACACCTTCGGGCACGCTGCGGCGGTCCGAGGGGTCGGTGTGTTGAATTTTTGGGGGCAGCAGTTTTTCGAGCCAACTCATGGTGAGCCTTTCGTCAGTTCTTTGATGGGTTTGATTTTAACGGGCGGGGTCGGTAGGGCGAGAAACGCGTTTTATGCGTCCAACGCCTGGCGGATACCCGCTAAAAACACATGGGCCGCAGCCACTTCTTGGCCTGCTGGTGCGGCTTCGAGCAGCTGGATGATGCGGCTGCCAATCACCACGGCATCGGCCACGCGGCCCACGGCCGCGGCGGTGGTGGCGTCGCGAATGCCAAAGCCCACACCCACCGGAATCTGCACGTGCTGGCGAATGCGCGGCAGCATGGCTTCTACAGCATCGGTGTCGAGGTTGCCCGCACCCGTCACGCCTTTGAGCGAGACGTAATACACATAGCCGCTGGCAACGCGAGCGACTTGCGCCATGCGTTGGTCGGTGCTGGTGGGCGCGAGCAAAAAGATCAGGTCCATGCTGTGCGCACGCAATGTGGCAGCAAACTCCTCGCATTCCTCGGGTGGATAGTCGACGATGAGCACGCCGTCAACGCCGGCCGCCGATGCGTCTTTCACAAACGAGTCTGCACCGTGCTTGAGGTTGTAGCACTCCACGGGGTTGGCGTAGCCCATCAGCACCACGGGGGTGGTGGCATTGGTTTGGCGGAATTCGCGCACCATGTCCAGCACTTGGGTGGTGCCAATGCCAAAACGCAGTGCGGCCTCGCCTGCTTTTTGAATCACCGCGCCATCGGCCATGGGGTCGCTAAACGGCACACCCAGTTCGATGATGTCCGCGCCCGCATCCACCATGCCGTGCATCAGGGCGGGCGTGATGTTGGCTTGCGGAAAGCCCGCCATCACATAGGGAATGAGGGCTTTGCGGCCTTGGGCCTTGAGGGCGGCGAGGGTGGCGTCAATTCTGCTCATTTCACAACTTTCACAATGTGTTCTGTCGGGCCACCTTTGACCGATTGGCCTTGGCAGCTGGGGCGGCAGAAGAAGTCTGCGCCGCTCAGGTCGGCCACCGTACCAATGTCTTTGTCGCCTCGGCCAGACAGGTTGATCAAGATGGATTGTTCGGGTGTCATGGTCTTGGCCAGCTTCATGGCGTAGGCCACCGCATGGCTCGATTCGAGTGCAGGGATGAGCCCTTCGGTGCGGCACAGGTAGTGGAAGGCATCGAGCGCTTCTTGGTCGGTGATGCCCACGTACTCGGCGCGGCCAATGTCTTTGAGAAACGCATGCTCAGGGCCCACGCCTGGGTAGTCCAGGCCTGCGCTCACGCTGTGCGTTTCGGTGATTTGCCCGTTCTCGTCTTGCAAGATGTAGGTGCGGTTGCCGTGCAACACACCAGGCGCGCCCAGCTGCAACGAGCACGAGTGACGGTCGGTGTCCATACCTTCGCCCGCGGCTTCCACGCCAATCAGGCGGGTGCTGTCGTGGTTGATGTAGGGGTAGAAGATGCCCATGGCATTGCTGCCGCCGCCCACGCAGGCGATGACGGCGTCGGGTTGCTGCTCAGCCATCTTCAGGCTCTTGAACATGGCGGGCATTTGCGTCAGGCACTCTTCGCCAATCACGCTTTGGAAATCACGCACCATCATGGGGTAAGGGTGAGGTCCCGCCACCGTGCCAATGATGTAGAAGGTGTTGTCGACGTTGGCCACCCAGTCGCGCATGGCTTCATTCAGCGCGTCTTTGAGGGTGCGACTGCCACTCTCCACGGGCACCACGGTCGCGCCCAAGAGCTTCATGCGGTACACGTTAGGGCTTTGACGCTTGACGTCTTCTGCGCCCATGTAGACCACGCATTCCAAACCATACCGGGCGCAAATGGTGGCGGTGGCCACGCCGTGTTGGCCGGCGCCCGTTTCGGCGATCACGCGCGGCTTGCCCATGCGCTTGGCGAGCATGGCTTGGCCAATGGTGTTGTTGATTTTGTGGGCGCCAGTGTGGTTCAGGTCTTCGCGTTTGAAGAAGATTTGCGCGCCACCCATTTCACGGCTCATGCGGGCTGCGTGGTAGATGGGCGAAGGACGACCTACAAAATGGGCCAACTCGTTTTTGAACTCGGCGATGAATGCGGGGTCGTGTTGGTATTTGGCGTAGGCCTCTTTCAGCTCTTCGATGGCATGGGTCAGCGTTTCGCTGATGAAACTGCCGCCGTAAATGCCAAAGTGGCCTCGTGCGTCGGGTTGTTGGTAGTTCGACAAAGAGTTAGACATACAGGGCCTGCAAAAAATGTCTTGAGCCAACTGCTGGTGTCACAGTCAGCTCAAGCGCTTCAAACAAAAAAGGGGAGAGGGCTTAGAGCGGATGCTCTGCGTCGGCTGCGCGGACGGCTCTGACGAATTCAAAAATCTTGGCCGCATCTTTGATGCCTTTGGCCGATTCCACGCCAGAGCTCACGTCAACCGCCAATGAATGGCCGTGGTGACGCAGCGCGCGAATGCCATCGATCACGTTGGCAGCGTTGAGTCCACCAGACAAGTCGAGGTGAGCGTTGAGGTTTGCAGGACGCTGTGACCAATTGATTGTTTTTCCGCCGCCGCCGTAGCCCGCGACCTGGGGGTCGGGCAG
>JAVLFR010000244.1:0-8864 GCA_046052785.1 Limnohabitans sp.
AGATCTACACTTATGCGATCGTCGGCAGCGTCAGATGTGTATAAGAGACAGCATGTGGGCAGCAACTGCGTGTTGGTGGCCCCCGTCACCCTCGGCGCGGGCGGTACCGTGGGTGGCGGCTCGACCATTACCAAAAGCACCGAGCCAGGCGTGCTGAGCGTCGCGCGGGGCAAACAAATAAGCATTGCCAATTACACGCGGCCTGAGAAAAAGACGAAAACTTGAAACAGCAAAGTGAGTTGGCCATCAATGGCTAGCGCATCACTGGCCAAGTGCTGGTGAACTTCGCCCGCTTGGTGGCAAAAAACGCCTTCACATTGCGCACATTCGCGTCTTGCGTGAGCAGGCGTTGCGTGATGGCCAGATAGTCGGGCATGTCTGCCGCTTGCACCACCAATACAAAGTCAGGCCCTGGCGACACGCGCCAACATTGCTGCACAGCGTCCTCAGCCACAGCGCGTTGCTCAAAGGCGTCAAGGTGTTCGGCGCCTTGCGCATCGAGCGTGACTTCCACCAAGGCGCTCAGGCCGTGGCCAAGTGCAGCGCCCAATTTGTCAGCGTTGAGCAGGGCGATTTGACGTTCAATCCAGCCCTCATCCGTGAGGCGTTTGACGCGCCGCAGGCAGGTGGGGGGCGAGATGCTCAGGCGCTCGGCCAAGGCCACGTTGCTGAGCGTGGCGTCGTGCTGCAAGGCGTCCAGCAGTTTTAAATCGGTTTCGTCTAGAGTTTCTTGTTTCATAAAATAGATTTAATCGAAATTAAATTCCAAAATAAGTTAATCGTGGAATTTTCGTTCAAATATTAGAAAAAATAAAGAATATATTTCTTTTTGATGTGCTTAACATCTAGGCAACCCAAGTAAGGAGTGCTTTTATGTGTGGCATTGTCGGCGCCGTCTCTACCCGCAATATTGTTCCCATCCTCGTGCAAGGCTTGCAGCGGCTGGAATATCGCGGCTACGACTCCTGCGGCGTGGCCGTGCACGCGGCCAGCCTCGGTGGCAAGCCAGGGGCGATGCAGGGCGGCTTGCAACGGGCGCGCAGCACGGCGCGCGTGTCTGAGCTGATGGACCAGGTTCATGCTGACCACATCGAAGGCGGCACAGGCATTGCGCACACCCGCTGGGCCACGCACGGTGCGCCTGCGGTGCATAACGCGCATCCCCACTTCAGCCATGGCACGGGGGCTGGTGCGGGTGAATCTAAAGTGGGTCGGGTCGCCCTGGTGCACAACGGCATCATCGAAAACCACGACGAGCTGCGCGCCGCCCTGCAAGCCAGGGGCTATGAGTTTTTAAGCCAAACCGATACCGAGGTCATTGCCCACTTGGTGGACAGCCATTACAACGGCGATGTGTTTGAAGCGGTCAAAGCCGCCATCGTCCAGCTGCAGGGTGCCTACGCGATTGCGGTGTTCCACAAAGACGAACCCCACCGCGTCATTGGCGCACGCGCAGGCTCGCCACTTATTTTGGGCGTGGGCAAAGAACACAGCGAAACCTTCTTGGCCAGCGACGCCATGGCCTTGGCTGGCGTGACCGACCAAATCGTCTACCTCGAAGAAGGTGATGTGGTGGACATTCAAATCGGTAAATACTGGATACAAGATCGTCACCACAAAGCTGTCACACGCGCGGTCAAAACCGTGCAAGCGCACAGCGGTGCCGCTGAGTTGGGGCCGTATCGCCACTACATGCAAAAAGAAATCTTTGAGCAACCGCGCGCCATTGCCGACACCCTCGAAGGCATTGAGGGCATCACACCCGAGTTGTTCGATGGCGTCGGCGACCAGGGTGAAACCCGCGCAAGCGCGCACCGCGTGTTTCAAGCCATCGACAACGTGCTCATCCTCGCCTGCGGCACCAGTTACTACAGCGGCTGCGTGGCCAAGTATTGGATTGAAGCCATTGCCAAAATTCCTTGCCAAGTAGAAATTGCCAGCGAGTACCGCTACCGCGAGTCCGTGCCCAATCCCAACAGTTTGGTGGTCACCATCAGCCAGTCGGGCGAGACCGCCGACACCTTGGCCGCACTGCGGCACGCGCAAAGCTTAGGCATGGACAAAACGCTCACCATTTGCAACGTGTCCACCAGCGCCATGGTGCGTGAGTGCAAGTTGGCGTATGTCACGCGTGCAGGCGCAGAAATTGGCGTGGCCTCCACCAAAGCCTTCACCACGCAGCTGGCGGGTTTGTTCTTGCTCACCTTGGCTTTGGCGCAAACCAAAGGTCGTTTGAGCGACGAGCAAGAAGCCGCACACATCAAAGAAATGCGCCACTTGCCCGCAGCCTTGCAAGCAGTGTTGGCGCTAGAGCCGCAGCTCATCGCTTGGTCGCAAGAATTTGCCAGCAAAGAAAATGCCTTGTTCTTGGGGCGTGGCACGCATTACCCGATTGCGCTTGAAGGCGCCTTGAAGCTCAAAGAGGTCACCTACATCCACGCCGAGGCCTATGCCGCAGGCGAGTTAAAGCACGGCCCGCTGGCGCTGGTGACCAGTGCCATGCCTGTGGTCACGGTGGCGCCCAATGACGCCTTGCTGGAAAAACTCAAAAGCAATATGCAAGAGGTGCGCGCCCGTGGTGGCGTGCTGTATGTGCTGGCCGACGGCGACACCCAGATCGAAAGCAGCGAAGGCGTGAACGTGATTCGCATGCCCGAGCACTACGGCGTGCTCTCACCCATTTTGCATGTGGTGCCCTTGCAATTGCTGGCCTACCACACCGCGTGTGCGCGGGGCACGGATGTGGACAAGCCTCGGAACTTGGCGAAGTCGGTGACAGTGGAGTAGTCAGCTTAGTTAATTTCTAACTGGGTTGCTTTGCCTAATTTGATAATGGCGGACAACGCATGCATCACTTCTTTTTCTTTGCCATTGAACCCATGCTCCGTGAACGCTTTGCATGCCGCGCCTTGGAACCCCGAGCCACCCGAGACTTTGATTAAAGGTATCTTGTATTTTTCAGCAATGGACTTGGCGCTAGCGTATGAAGTCAAAGTACATGGGTCATTGACGTGATGAACGAAGAATTGCGCAACGGTTGATTGGTTGTAATCAAATCCCCCAAGTTCTCGATACGAACCACGGGCGTAGGGGTCTGTGATGGAGGCGGTATGAATAGCCCCAGCATAGCCCGACGGGTTGTAGACGGGCATGAACGAAGAAGAAATGGTGCCCTTGCTAGTGCCAACCAGCCACACTTCAGCAATGGACGGGTGACGGTTTTTGACTTCGGCGATTAATTGATCTACATCTTCTTGCCGTTGCTTCGAGGCTTGATAGCTGCTCGCGCACTCATCGCCGCTTTCAGAATGACAGTCAACGATCAGGCTGGCAATACTTTCATCCACCAAGAATCGACGCGCTCGAATCAAGAAATTGCCAGTGAGTCTTGAACTGGTCATCACGCCGTTTTCAACGACTGGTCTGACCACGGATGGCGATCCAGGCAATAAGACCGCAAGTTTGGTTGGTTTGTCCGACCCTGATTGAATTGAATACACGCCCACTTGTTTCTTGTTGCCAGACAGGTCAACTGAAATTAAGAACTCCTGCAAGCCTTGAGCATGTGCTGGGATATTTTGAGCTTCGCAGATGGATGATTGGATGGCTAGCGCAGTCAAAGCGATGCGGATGAGATTTTGCAAAAAAGCCTTCATACTCAAGATGTTTCCATAATTGCTGTTTAAAAGAAATGATAGCAATTGACGAATTACTCCCTAGCTAACCCATCCCGTTGACGTTGAATCATCCTCGCATCGAAGTCCAATCCTCCCGCGTGCACGGCCAAGGCGTCTTCGCCCTTTGCCACATGCCCGCAGGCGACATCGTGATTGAGTACGTGGGCGACGTCATCTCGATGGCCGAGGCGCAGCGCCGCCACCCGCATGACCCGAGCCACCCCGAGCACACGTTTTACTTTCACATCGACGATGCACGCGTGATTGATGGGTTGCACGGCGGCAATGCGTCGCGTTGGATCAACCACTCATGCCGACCCAACTGTGAGCCGGTTGAAGTGAAAGGGCGTGTGTTTATCAAAACCCGCCGTCAAATATGGCGCGGGGAAGAGCTGACCTTCAACTACGGGCTAGTAAGCGACGAGCCGATGACCGATGAACTCAAAGCCAAGTACGTTTGCCGTTGCGGGGTTAAAAAGTGCAAGGGCACAATGCTGGCTTGAATCAAATTGAGAAAACCAACCCCATGACAGATGCAGCAGCGCAGTGGGACCAAGCCTGCAAAGCCCTCGACGAAGAGTTTCAGCTCCGCGCTAATGAGTTGCCCACCATCGAAACTGCCAAGGCTTTGTTTTTGCAACGGGTGGGGCGACGCGTCATCACGCAAGAAGCGGCCAATGCGCTGATGTTTGGTTTGTATTTCTCGGGCTACCTCAGCATGTTGTTGTCGTTCAAGGCGCAGTCGCCAGAGTTTGAAGTGCCTGACTATTTGCACACCCATCCAGTGTTAGAAGCCTCAAACCGTTGGGCGCAGTTGGCCACCGACGGTCATTTGCTGTTGCAGTTGGCGCAGCCCATCATCGATGACACGCAAGCCTTGCTTGACGCGCTCAATTAGCCTTTAACGCACAGCCCCATAGGGGCAATACCCTGGCCGAGGCCCCACTTGCGGATGCAGTCGGCAGGTGGTGGGCCGTTTTTCATACACGGTGCAGCGCCGTGTTTGCGCATCTAGGTTGTGGCAGTCACCATTGGCGCGGCGCGACAGGGTGAAGAGGCTGTGCTTGAAGTTGAAGTGCTCAATCACCCCCATTTTTTGCAAGCGTTTGGCAATCTGTTTGGGCGCTTCGTGCTCGGCTTCAAACGGGTCCACCAGCTCGAGGCGCACCAAGTCGGGCAGTTTGACTTCCACGGGCATGGTGCAGCAGTTGGCCGCGCAGCTGTTGCACAAGCCGTTGCGATAGCGGCTCCAGGTGTCGCAGTTGTCCACATTGACGATGGCAATGGGCGACCTCATGCAGCGATCCCCCAAGATTCGGGCAAACACGTGGCGAGGGGCGGCATTTGATACGCCAGTACTTTGAGCGATCGCGCGGGTGAGACATCGGCAAAGGCCGCAGGGTTGGCCACGCGTTCGACAAACCTCAACTCAGGCGCCAGTTCTCGCATCTGGTCTTGCAAAAAATCAAGGCCCAGCTCGGGCGCATTCAGACAGAGCAACGCATACCCGTCAGGGGCTAACAGCTCGGGCAAGCGCCGCATGAGTTTGGCGTAGTCCTTGGTGGCAATGAAGCTGCCTTTTTGGTAGCTCGGCGGGTCAAGGATGACCAAGTCATAAGGGCCACTGCGTGTGATCTTGCCCCAGGTCTTGAAGATGTCGTGCATCAAAAAAGTCGCGCCGTGGCTGATGCCGTTGAGGGCATGGTTTTGCTGGCCGATGGCCATGGCACCGTGGCTCATGTCCACGTTCACCACCTGCTTGGCCCCAGCTTGCAGCGCCACCACCGAAAAGGCGCAGGTGTAGGCAAACAAGTTAAGCACTTTCAGGCGCGGCTTTTCTGGCGCGTCATGGCTCACCCTGCGGCGCACCCACGCGCGGCCCTCGGCCATGTCGAGAAACAGCCCGTGGTTTTGGCCTTTGAGCACATGCACGCGAAAGCGGCTGCCGTTTTCGGTCACCACATGCGGCTCGGGCACGGTGCCGCTCATGAGGCGGGTTTCTAAGTGACCTTCGGCGCGGCATTGAAACACCCAATTGAGGGGTTGATCGGGCGCTATTTGCGCCCAGCGCTGCGTCAAAGCTGCACCCACGGTAGCCAGCGCATCGTCTTGCACGGCTTGAAAGCTGGTCAACACCATCACAGGCGCAAATGCGTCGAGCGCCCACTGTTCGCAACCTGGATGCATGCCGCCTCGGCCATGAAAGATGCGTTGTGCATCGGTGGGCAGGGGCATGGCAGAGATGGCGTTGAGCAGGGCTTGCATGTCAGGGTTCGTTACAGTGGAGGTTGCGTCAACAAAGTTAAATCATGCGCCTATGAGTCGCCTCAAGCTGACACGTGACAAGATCTACAAAACCGTATCACGCCAATTGCATGGGGTGGTGCCGTGCTGGGTGTGTGGCGAGCATGTGGCCCCTGCCGAGGCCACCCTCGAGCATATCCAACCCCTCAGCGAAGGTGGCAACAGCCACCAAGACAACTTGGCCATCAGTCACGACCGGTGCAACCACTTGCGTCACGCCAAAACCAAGCCTGAGGACAGGGCTTGAAATACTTTAGCGCTGCAGGGAGTTTTGGGGGGTGCGCTCCAGCTTTTGCAAATCGAAGTGTTGCGCTTTGAGGCGCTCCAGCAAGGCTTCATAGGCCTTGGGGTTGAGCTGGGGGGTGCGCGAGAGCACCCATAGGTACTCGCGCTTGGCATCGCTCACGGCGGCCAGTTGGTAGTCGGCATCGAGGTCAATCACCCAGTAGTCGCCCCACACCCATGGCAGCCAGCTCAGCCATTCAGGGGCAAAGCGCACCTTGAGTTTGGGAGAGTTGGCTGGCCCAACTTGCACAGCTTGGCCCAAGGCCTTGGTCGAGCTGCCATCGGCGGTGGTGCAGCTGTTGAGGACTTGAACCGAGCCATCGGTTTGGGTTGAATATTGGGCCCGTGTGTTGGCCAGGCATCGCGCTTGAAAGCGGTTGGGAAATTTGGCGATCTCGTACCAAGTCCCCAGGTAGCGCGGCACATCCAACGAGGCGATGGGTAGCACGGCGGGCAGGGGGGCGGGCGCTGTTTGCGCTGTCGCATGCAGCGGCACCAGCGCGGCGCAGACGAGGCAGGCGATGACACATGGGGCCGCCCATCCCAGATGTTTGAAGTGCATCGTTTTTCCTCAGCGAGTTGTTTAAAAAACCACTTGCATTTGCAAGTTGCGCAGCACGATGTCGGCAATCTGAATCAACAGCAGCAAGACGAGTGGCGACAAGTCCACGCCGCCCATGTGCGGTAGCACACGGCGAAGGGGGTTGAGCAAGGGCTCGACCAACTGCGCCAAAAAGTAGCGTGCATCCGTGGCTGCGCTGAACCACGACATCAGCGCATACGCGATGGTCAGCCACATCAGGCCCGACAACATCACATTCAGCAGCTCAAAACCCGCACTCGTCATCAAGCTCAACCAATGTGCGGTCGCGCCCGCCATGATCCACAGCAACGAGTGTTTGGCCAGTAGCACCGCATAGGCGGCCACCAAGCTGGCGGTGTCCAACCGACCCATGGCGGGCACAAATCGGCGCGCAGGCAACACAATCCAGTTGGTGAGGGTGAACACAAACGGGGCAATCGGGTTGCCCCCGCTGACGGACATATTGATGCGCTGCAAATGCATGTACACGCGCAGCAAACACGTGCCCGCCACCAAGCCCACGGCAAAGTGCAAGATCAGAGAGAAAATTTGTAACAGCATGGCTGGAGTTTAGGCGGGCTCAGGCAAAATTTGCACATTCACTTCAGATTGTTCTTTATGAAACAAATCCCAGCCCTGCCCCGTTTCATTTTTGCCAGCCGTTGGCTGCAACTGCCCTTGTATGTGGGCCTCATCGCCGCGCAAGGCGTGTATGTGTTTCATTTTTGGGTGGAGTTGGTGCACTTGATTGAAGCGGCGTTTGGCAGCCAAACTGCGCTCGACGCTTTGGTCACCAGCATTGGCTACAAAAACGGCATGACCGTGACCCACCTGAGCGAGTCCATCACCATGCTGGTGGTGTTGGGTCTGATTGATGTGGTGATGATCTCCAACCTGCTCATCATGGTCATTGTGGGAGGCTACGAAACTTTTGTCTCGCGCATGTACCTTGAAAACCACCCTGACCAGCCCGAGTGGTTGAGCCATGTGAACGCCTCTATTTTGAAGGTCAAGCTGGGCATGGCCATCATTGGCATTTCGTCCATTCACTTGCTCAAGACCTTCATCAACGCCGCCAACTACGACGAGAAAGTGTTGATGTGGCAAACCATCATCCACATCACCTTCTTGCTCAGTGCTTTGGCGATTGCGCTCACCGACAAACTGTCGCACGCACCCAGCCCTTCCGCGCCATCACACTGAATAGCGCCATGCAAGCACGTCACCCCATTCACCGCCATGCCTT
Source organism: Limnohabitans sp. (assembly GCA_046052785.1). Classification (GTDB taxonomy): domain Bacteria; phylum Pseudomonadota; class Gammaproteobacteria; order Burkholderiales; family Burkholderiaceae_C; genus Limnohabitans. The sequence goes on from JAVLFR010000244.1 coordinate 8,096, forward strand.
GGTTTTGTTTTCGGGCGGGCAAGACTCCACCACTTGTTTGGCCCATGCGCTGTCGCAGTACGAGCGCGTGGAGACCTTGGCGTTTGATTACCGTCAGCGCCATGTGGTGGAGCTAGAAGCGCGCCTTCACGTGCTAGAACAAGTCCGAGCGCAGTTCCCTGAGTGGGGCCCTAAGCTGGGTCAAGACCATTTGCTCGACCTCGGCGTGTTGGGCCAAGTCAGCGAAACCTCGCTCACGCGCGACATGGCCTTCAAGATGGAAGCCTCAGGCTTGCCCAACACCTTTGTGCCAGGGCGCAACTTGTTGTTTCTCACGCTCGCTGCAGCCTTGGCCTACCGACGTGGCTTGGAAGTCATCGTCACGGGGGTGTGCGAGACCGATTTCTCGGGCTACCCCGACTGCCGCGACGACACCATGAAAGCCATGCAAATCGCCCTGTCGTTGGGGCTCGATCGCCGCTTGCTGATCGAGACGCCTTTGATGTGGATCGACAAAGCACAGACCTGGCAGCTGGCCTATGACCTGGGCCAAAAAGCACAAGCTGAGGGGGGCGAGCAGTTGGTCAATCTCATCGTCGAGCACACCCACACCTGCTATGTGGGCGACCGCACCCACCGCCATGACTGGGGCTATGGCTGCGGGACCTGCCCAGCGTGTGATTTGCGCGCCAAAGGTTGGGCGCGCTGGCAAGCGTAAATTTATTCCGTCACCAACAAAAATTTAGCCACGCTACCTTCGGGCGCAGGCACAAACTGCCACACGGTGTCG
>JAVLFR010000245.1:0-1652 GCA_046052785.1 Limnohabitans sp.
CGTCGGCAGCGTCAGATGTGTATAAGAGACAGGGGCAACACTAGACGCCATTTCGCCCATGGTGATCAGGCGGCTTGCCGATTCTGCGCGTTCGGCCTGCGCCCGCGCTTGCTCCTCCGCTTGGCGTCGTGGCGTGATGTCCGACGCAATCACCATTTGCGCCAAACGGCCATCCACCCAATTGAGGTAGCGTGAGCGGACCTCTAGCCATTTGCCCAATTCGGGTAAGTAAATTTCTGCGTTTTCGGCTTGTGTTTCTGTGAGGCTCTCTGTGGGTAAGCCCATCAAGGCATCGTCTTGATCTTGGCCATCCTCTTCGGATGCCAGTGAATCAGGGACTGTGCGGGGTTGACCTGCTTGCGAGACCAAGTGCAAATGGCCTTGTGTGGTGCTGGCAAACCATTGCCGATAGAGTTTGTTGGCAAACAGCAATTCTTTGCTGCCCAAGGGGGCCACAGAAACCGAGGCATCTAAACCTTCCAACACCGTCGTGAATCGGTCGTGCGCGGCCGAGAGTTGCTCGCGCACGCGGTTGGGCTCTGTGATGTCGGTCATCGATGTCATCCAGCCAGTTTGTTGGCTGTAGGCGTCGACCAGCGGTGAAACATACAAGCGCGCATCAAACACGCCGCCGTTTTTACGTTTGACCCGTACTTGAAAGCCTGCGCTCGTGGTGGCACCTTCGAGCTCTTGTTTGAGTTTTTGTTCCAGTATGTCGCGGTCTTCCTCCGGCCAATAGGGAAAGGGTGGCAGACGACCCACTAACTCTTCTTCTGACCAACCTGTCATTTGACAAAAGGCGGCATTCACATAAGTGATGCGGCCTTTGAGGTCCATGGCCCGCATGCCTGTGAGGATGGAGTTTTCCATCGCGCGGCGAAAGTTGGTCTCAGCAATCAGCGCTTGTTGCGCTTGCACACGACGGCGCGTATGCCGCCATGTGCCAATCAGCATCCAGGCGGTCATTGCGCTGAGCGCCACCACCAGCCAAAAAACGCCGTTGCCTATCAGGCCTGAGGAGGTGCGATAGGCCTGCGCATGCAAGGACAACTCATAGCCAACAGGTGTGATGGGGACCTCGTATTCATTGGTGCGAAACAACCACGGCAACACCTCTGTGACTTTGGGCTGTGAAGATTTGGCTTGACCCGCCAGCACTTCATTGCTGGCATCTCGTAACGAGACAGCGTAGCGGTTGGCGACTTCGCTGGGCACGGCATGGCGCAACATGCCCTCCATGCTGTATTCGGCGATGAGCACACCTTGAAATTTGCCATGCTGATAGAGCGGGACGTGCAGTTGTAAATATGCGTAAGTCTGGCTGTTACTGGGGTTTTTGTCCCTGACGGGGTGGGAATAGGCGGGCTGTTGAAGCTCTCGGGCCAGTTGAAAGGTGTGCATCGTCTCCGAATGGATGAGCACTTGCCCCGCTTGAAGCGCCAGGGTGCTGTTGCTGCTGGGGCTTGCATAGCTGGCTTGGACCCGCATTTTTGAGTCAACCCAGGTCAGGCTAAACATCTCCAAGCTTTGCACCAGGATGGCTTTTGCTTCTGTCGCGAAGGTGGGTTGGCGGGTGCCGCCATCCGTGATGTCGCGGGCTAACCGCATGACTTGTTCTTGTTTGTCCAATAGCCGCAGTCGCATGCGTTGCT
>JAVLFR010000246.1:0-1598 GCA_046052785.1 Limnohabitans sp.
CTTGCTTCAAACGCGAGGCCGCACCCACAGCACGCGGCACCACATCATTGGCGTAGGCCTCGGCTTCGTTTTTGGCGCGCTCACGTTCTTGACCGGCTTTGAGCACATCGTCAAAAGCGGCTTGCACTTGCTCAGGGGGACGAACACCGCCTTGTTGCAAGTTGATGCCCACCACTTCAATACCCACTTTGTATTGGTCAAGAATGGTTTGCATGATGGTGCGAATTCGCGGGCCAATTTGGTCTCGCTCTTCGGACATGGCAGCATCCATCTTCATCTTGCCCACCACTTCACGCACTGCGGTTTCGGCGGCTTGCACCACGGTATCGGTCGGATTTTTAGTTTCAAACAAATAGGCGCGGGCGTCAGTCAAACGGTATTGCACGGCAAATTTGATTTCGAGGATGTTTTCGTCCTCAGTCAGCATGGCCGATTCGCGCAAACCTGTGGATTTGACAATGGTGTCACGGCCCACATCGACAGAGCGGATCTGCGTCACAAACACCAATTCTTGGCGTTGAAAGGGATAAGGCAAACGCCAATTGAAACCAGCGCCCACGGTGCTGTGGTAACGGCCAAACTGCGTGATCACAGCTTGCTGGCCCTCTTGCACAATGAAGAAGCCTGTGCTCAGCCAAATGGCCACAATCACAGCGCCAATCACACCCAAGCCGACCCGAGGAAAGTTGAAATTCGGACCTTTGGGGCCGCCTGAATTTGAAGGAGGTTCAGAGCCGCCTTTTTTGTTACCAAACAAACCAGCGAGTTTGGCGTTGAAATCACGCCAGAGCTCATCGAGGTCAGGTGGGCCCCCAGCGCTGAGTTGAGGGCGTCTGGGCTCTTCATGCGGTTTCTTGTCCTCGCTAGAAGGCGGAATGGGTTGAGAGCCTTGTGGGTCAAAAGTGGGGTTGCCGTCTTTGTCTCGGCCCCATCGGCCATCGTTGAGGTTAAACATGCCGAGCAGTCGCGCGCGCCAAGAATTGGGGCGGACCGTGTGGGTGTTGGAGTTCATGCGCATGGTTGTGATATCTCTAAAGTCTAGATTGTGCCTAAGGATTTAGGCCACATTCCAAATCCTGTGTAATTGAATGGTCATGCAGCGTGATTGCCACAGCTTCATGCGCTAAAAACGCGCGCAATGCGGCCAATCCCTCACCTGTTTGCGCGCTGACGAAAAAACGGGGAATAGTCTGACCATCCACCGTGAAGTGGTCACTCAACTGCAAGGGTCGGGTTTCGGGGCTCATGGCATCGAGCTTGTTGAACACCAACACCTGCGGCACGTCGGCAGCCCCAATTTCGAGCAAAACTTTGTGCACCTCATCCATTTGCTCAGGGTAGTGGGTGTTGGAAGCGTCCACCACATGCATCAGCAGCGTGGCATCGGCCGCCTCTTGCAAAGTGGCTTGAAACGCATCGATCAATCCGTGGGGTAAATCGCGAATGAATCCCACCGTATCTGACAACGACACCGAGCGGCCCGAGCCATCTGCATGGCCCAAATACAGCTGGCGTGTGGTGGTGTCGAGCGTGGCGAACAGTTGATCGGCAGCATACGCTCTGGCTGTGACCAAGGCGTTGAACAAGGTCGATTTTCC
>JAVLFR010000247.1:0-2133 GCA_046052785.1 Limnohabitans sp.
TTGTCGATGCAGCCAATGGCGAGCAAACCGCTTGGTACTGGGTGGAGGTGTTTGTCCACCAAGCGTCAAACGCCGCCAACACTGCCGCCGCTGCCCCATTTGTCTACCGCGTCACCGCCTTCGCCAAAGGCGTCATGCCCAGCAGCAGTACTGTGCTGCAAGCCATTTGGCGCCCCCCTACACCCCCTGCCCTGACAGGGCAATGGCAGAGTTGGCATGTGCTGCGCCAGTAAACACCCGAGGACAAGCGCACGCCCATGGCGAGGTTTTTCGCTTTTGGAGCTGCTCATCGCCTTGGCCTGCGTGGCCATCCTCACCACGCTCGCTTGGCCCAGTTACCAAAGTTTGATGGCGCGCCAGCAGCGCGCCCAAGCGCGTACGGCCTTGCTTCAAGCCGCGCATTGGATGGAACGCGCCGCCAGCGCCAATGGCAGCTATCCGCTGGCGGCCGAGGTGCCTGCCAGCGTGCTGCACATCGAGGGCCAACGCTACCAAATGACCGTCACCAGCACCGCCCAAAGCTACACACTCAGCGCCACACCTTGGGGCACCCAAGCGGCAGATGACTGCGGCACCTTGACGCTCGACCACTTGGGTGAACGCGGCGTCCAACGCGCCAGCCAAACCGCTTCACTGTGTTGGAGTCGCTGAGCCATCTCAGCCAACGCACGGGGCCGTTCATAATTGCGCCATGACTTTTTCAGCGCACGACATCGCCTTGATGCAACAAGCCCTCGGCTTGGCACATGACGCGCTTTACCTCACCTCACCCAACCCCCGCGTGGGCTGCATCATCGAGGATGCTGTCGGTGCCGTGCTGGGCCGCGGCCACACCCAACGCGTGGGCGAGGCCCATGCCGAAGTCATGGCCTTGCGTGAGGCACAGGCCCGCAACAACGATGTCCAAGGCGCCACGGCATATGTCACGCTAGAACCCTGCAGCCACCAAGGCCACACAGGACCTTGCTGCGATGCGCTTATTCATGCTGGCTTGGCGCGTGTGGTGGTGGCCGTCCCAGACCCCAACCCGCAAGTTGCAGGGCAAGGCATTGCCCGTTTACGCGCCGCAGGCGTGCAAGTGGATGTGGGCTTACTCGCTGAGCCTGCCCACGAACTCAACATCGGTTTTTTCAAACGCATGACGCATGGCACACCTTGGGTGCGCCTGAAAATTGCCGCCTCGCTCGACGGCCAAACCGCGCTCGACAACGGTGTGAGCCAATGGATCACTTCAGCGCCCGCGCGTGACGATGGCCACGCTTGGCGGGCTCGCGCTTGCGCTGTGCTCACGGGCATCGGCACGGTGCTGGAAGACGACCCGCAACTCGATGTGCGCGCCCTGCCCACCCCGCGCCAGCCCACGCTGGTGGTGATGGACAGCCAACTTGACACCCCGCTCACGGCCAAGCTTTTTGCCCCGCAACGCCCCGTGTGGATTTACTGCGCCGTAGACCATCCTGAGCGCCGTCAAGCACTTGAAGCCCGAGGCGCCGAAGTGGTGTGCTTGCCCAACGCATCCGGCAAGGTAGACCTCGCGGCCATGCTCCAAGACCTCGGCCAAAAGCAAATCAACGAAGTGCATGTGGAAGCGGGCCACAAACTCAACGGCTCACTGCTACGCGAAGGCTTGGTGGACGAACTGCTCACCTACCTCGCCCCCAAGCTCATGGGCCAAGGCCGAGGCATGAGCAATTTGGGGCCATTCACCCATTTGAGCGAGGCAACAGCCCTGTCGTTTCATGAAGTGACACAAATCGGCCCCGATTTAAGGATATTGGCGCGCCTCACGCGGTAAGCAGGGCTTAAACCTGCGAAAATATCAACCATGTTCACCGGAATCATCACCGGCGTGGGGCGCATCACCGCTGTCCACGACCTGGGTAGCTCTTTAAGCCACGGCAAGCGTCTCACCCTAGAGGCCCCTGCCGCGTATCTTGACGACGTCACATTGGGCGACAGCATCGCGCTCAACGGCGCTTGCATGACAGTCACCAGCTTCGACGCAAGCGCAAGCACCTTCACCATCGACATCTCTGCTGAATCTTTGGCGCGCACCAGTGGCTTGGCCGAGCTAGGGCTGGTCAATCTTGAAAAAGCCTTGCGTGCCCACGACCGCTTGGGCGGCCATATCGT
>JAVLFR010000248.1:0-10605 GCA_046052785.1 Limnohabitans sp.
TTGTACATCACGTGTGGTGGCCGTCACAGGCACAGGAGTCAAGTCACGTGCATCACGCTGCCCCACGGCTTCTTCAAGATCGGCCAAAGGGGTCAAGTCGTCTTCGATGACATGCTGCAGCCATGCAGCCAACAAAATCAGCAATAACAACTGCGGCACGATAGAGAAGGTGAACAAGCGTTGCAACAACCTGTCTCGGCTGGCTGTTGTCTGCGCCATCACGACATAAAAGTCCCCTGGCTGTTGGCGGTGAATGGTCACCGCACGCAACATGCGTCCTTGGTATTCGATGGCCGCAAACTGCGGCTTTTCTGCGGAGCCAAACTGATCGGGCCTTAAACCCGCATGCCCAGCCAACAAATTACCCGTAGGGCCCAGCACAGCGAAGTACAGCGACTCGCTTTGGTCAAACAACACCGTGTTCATCTCTTGCGCTGAAAGACTCAAGTCCAAAGTGCCTGCATCGTCTTTGACAAGGCGCACATGGCTGGCCACCAAATAAGCATCGTCCAACAAAGAGCGATCAAACGCCTGCTGTGCAAAGTACGACGCAATGCCCACCACCAATGCCGACCCCACCAGCCAAGTAACGGCCAATGGCACTAACACATGGCGCATCAAACGGTTGCGCAGCGAAGGCTTGCGTGGTGCTTCGGTCATACCTACTCCTCTAATACATAACCAATGCCGCGCAAGGTGCGAATCTTTGCCCCGCTCTCGGCCAATTTTTTACGCAAGCGCGAAATGAAAGCCTCGAGCGCGTTGTCACCCAAAGCCTCATCAAAATCAGAAAGCTTGTCAGACAGCACGCGTTTGCTCACGGCACGTCCGGGTGGCGTCATCAGCTCGCACAACACCTCAAACTCGCGAGCGGGCAAAGCCAAATCAGCCTCACCTACAAAGATACGGCGCAGCTTGCGACTCAAGCGCAAGCGGCCCACTTGCACTTCATCGCTCACGCCTTGAGTGCGTCTTACCAAAGCACGTAAGCGCGCTTCCACTTCCTCTAAATCAAAGGGTTTGCCCAAGTAGTCATCTGCGCCAGCGTCTAGCCCGGCAATGCGCTCATCTGTGCGGTTACGGGCTGTGAGCACCAATACAGGCGTTCGGTCACCGCGCGCACGCGCTTCACGCAACAACTGCAAGCCACTGCCTTGGGCCACATGCGGCTGACCGTTGAGCGGTAAATTCAGATCCAACAGCACGGCGTCATAGGCTTGCACCTGCCAAAAGTGCCCGCCATCTTCCAAATGGCTGGCCGCGTCTACGCGATGGCCTGCGTCGCTCAGGCTGCGCAGCATCACCGCTTGCAGCACGGCGTCGTCTTCAATCAGCAAAATTCGCACAGGATGGACTCAAATAAAAGTTAAGTCAGGGACTGGTCAGCCACGGTGAACGATAAACGTGCCATGAGCATACGACATAACCTGCAAGACCGCCTGAGCGAAACCACCCGCCAACTTTTAAACACGCCTACCAAGCGCTATGCCGCTGGTGGCACAGCATTGGCCATCGCCGTGCTGGTGTCCTCGCTGCTGAATCAAGAAGCCCCACACAAACCCCCAGTTCCTCTGCCCATCGTGCAAGGACAACAACTGCGCTTTCCTGCGGGACACCCTCAGCTTGCCCTGCTCAGTACCGTTGCTGCCAAGGCGGCTGAGAGTGTGACCATTGAACTCCCCGCCCGATTGGTATGGAACGAAGAGCGTACCCAGCGCATTTACCCCGCCTTTGCTGGCCGTGTGCTGACCCTCAATGCCGATATTGGCCAAAGCGTAAATGCCGGCCAAGTGCTGGCCACCTTGGCCTCGCCGGAATTTGGTGCAGCCCAAGCCGACACCGTCAAAGCCATGGCAGACGCCCAAGTGGCCGACCGCGCCCTAAGCCGCCACAAAACTTTGTTTGAAGCTGACATCATCTCGCGCAAAGAACTCGACCTGACAGAAGCAGACGCCCTGCGCGCACGCGCCGAATTGGCCCGCGCTCAAGCCCGTACACGCATGTATGGCAGCAGCGCTAACAACGTCAATCAACAACTCGGCCTCGCCGCCACCGTCAAAGGCGTAGTGGTCGAGCGCAACTTAAGTGCTGGCCAAGAAGTGCGCCCCGACCAAGGCGGCCCTGGCAATCAAGCCCTTTTTGTGGTGAGCGATCCTAACGTGCTGTGGGTGCAAATTGATGCGCGCGAGTCAGACACTGCATCACTCAAACCCGGCACCAAAATTTCTTTGACGCTGCCTAACTTCCCAGGCCAAACCTTTGAAGCCAAGATCACCGCCGCTGGCGACTTCATTGACAGCACCACCCGCTCGATCAAGGTACGCGCCGTCATCGACAACGCGCAACGCGTGCTCAAAGCCGAAATGCTGGGCACTGCTCGCATTGAACGAAAGCTTGTAGCCGGTGTGTTGGTGCCTGCCAGCGCCGTGCAACTTCGCGGCATCGAGCATTGGGCCTATGTGCAAACCGAGCCTGGCGTGTTTGAGCCACGTCGTGTCAAGTTGGGCTACGAAGGTCTGCAAGAAGTGCTGATCGTTGAAGGCGTACAAGCTAACGAATTGGTGGTAAGAGAAAACAGCCTGCTCTTGGCTCGTGAGTTCCGCAATGCCCAAGATGAGGCCATGCAACACACACCCGCCCCAGGTTCGGCCACACCCGCAAGCGGCGCAGGTAAAAAATGAAGCGTCTCATTGACTATGCGCTGAATCAGCCACTGTTCATCCTGCTGGGTACTCTTTTGTTTGTGATGGCGGGCGTATTTGCCTTTAAAAATCTGTCCGTTGAAGCCTTCCCCGATGTCACCGACACCCAAGTGACGGTCATTTCCCTTTACCCAGGCCGCGCGGCTGAAGAGGTGGAAAAAGAAGTCACACTGCCTATCGAAGTGGCTCTGTCTGGGTTGCCCAACTCGATTCGCGTGTTTTCACACACGCAGTTTGGTTTGTCCTTCACCGTGGTCACCTACAACGACAACGCTGAGGTCAACCTGGCCCGTCAACAAGTCAATGAGCGCTTAAGCAGTGTGGACTTGCCCCCTGGCGTGCAAGCCAACGTCATGCCCAACGCCACCCCCGTGGGCGAGGTCATGCGCTACCGCCTCAAAGGCGATGGTAAAACATCGACCGATCTGCGCACCATCCAAGACTGGACTGTGGAACGTGCGCTGCGCCAAATTCCGGGCGTAGCCGATGTGGTGGGTATGGGGGGCTACATCAAACAATACGAAGTGCAGCCAGACATGCAAAAGCTGCGTGCCTACAAGCTCACCCTGCAAGACTTGCAAAACGCCATGGGCCGAGGCAACTCCAACGCAGGCGGCAGCTACGTGGCACAAGGCGCACAACAGTTCGCCATTCGCGGCATTGGTTTGTTGCACTCACCCCAAGACATTGGCAATATCGTAGTCACCGCTCGCGGCAACACGCCTGTGCTGGTCAAAGATGTTGCCACCGTCGCTATTGGCGCCGTGCCACGTTTGGGCACAGTGGGCCAAGATATGGACGACGATGTGGTCACCGGCATCATCATCATGCGCAAAGGCGAAAACCCCAGCGTGGTGTTGAAAGGCATCAAAGACAAAGTGGCCGACCTCAATGACCGCGTGCTGCCCAAGGGTGTGCAAATCGTACCGTTTTACGACCGCACGTGGTTGATGGGCAAGACCCTCACCACCGTATTTAAAAACTTGGTAGAAGGGGCACTACTCGTTTCACTGGTGCTGTATTTGTTCTTATCCAACATGCGCGCCTCATTAGCCGTGGTGGTAGTCATTCCACTCGCTTTGCTGTCGACCTTCTTAGGTCTGAAGATTTTAGGCGTGCCCGCCAACTTGCTGAGCTTGGGCGCGATGGACTTCGGCATCATCGTGGACGGCGCCGTGATCGTGATTGAAAACATCATGCACCGTTTGGCCGAACGCGGCGAAGGCATGAACGACAAAGAACGTCGCACCCTCATCACTAATGCCGCCAGCGAAGTAGGCCGCCCGACCGTGTTCTCGATGCTCATCATCATTGCGGCACACATTCCTATCTTTGCGCTGCAACGTCACGAAGGACGTATCTTCCAACCCATGGCTTTGTCGGTGACGACAGCGCTGGTTGGCTCACTCATTTTTTCGCTCACGCTGGTGCCTTTACTGGCCTATTGGTTACTACGCAAAGGCGTGCCACACGGTGACAACGGATTGGTGTCATGGGCCAAGCGTGTCTATGAGCCTGTGTTGAATTGGGCGATTGACCAGCCTCGCAAGGTTGTCAAAATTGCACTGGCTTGTTTTGCCGCATCAGTCTTGGCAGCGGCCAGCTTGGGCTCAGAATTTTTACCTGAGTTGAACGAAGGCACGTTCTGGGTCAACTGGGATATGCCTGCCAGCGTGTCACAAGAAGAAGCCGCCAAAGTGCTGCGCAAAGCTCGCTTACAACTGCTCACCATTCCCGAAGTTCGCACCGTGGTGTCTAAAGCGGGTCAACCCGAAGACGGTACCGATCCAAAGACGCTGAGCATGGCTGAAGTGTTTGTGGACGTGAAGCCTGCAGAAGAATGGCGCAAAGGCATGACGCGTGATTTGCTGATTGAAGAGATGGACCAAAAGCTAGCCATCATCCCCGGTGTCGATCCAGCGTTTTCTATGCCCATTCGTGACAACGTGCTCGAATCGATCTCACAGATCAAAGGCCAAATCGTGGTCAAGGTCTCGGGTGACGACTTAGATGTATTGCGCAAAACCACCGAAGCCATGCAACGCGAGTTCAAGCAAGTGGTGGGCGTACAGCGCGCCGAGATTGACCGCTTGGGCGAAGTACCGCAACTCATTGTGGACATCGACCGCGACCGCGCTGCACGCTTAGGCCTCAACGTGGGCGACATTCAGGATGTCATCGAGTCGGCCCTGGCCGGCCGCGCAACAACAGAGATTTGGGAAGGCGAACGCAAGTTCTCTGTGGTGCTGCGTTTGGCGGGTGACCGTCGCTCGGTGATCAACCTGCCTGCCACACCCATCGCCCTGCCCAGCGGCGGTTATGCCACGCTTGAAAACGTGGCCACCATTCGCCAAGGTAGCGGTGCCATGAATATCGCCCGCGAAGCAGGCCGACGCACTATGGCCATCGGCATCTTTGTGAAAGGCCGTGACATGGGCTCGGTTGTGGCCGACATGCAAGCCCGCGTTGCAAAGAACGTGACGATCAGCGAAGGCTACGCTGTCACTTGGTCAGGTGAGTTTGAAAACCAAGAACGCGCCATGAAACGCTTAGGCGTGGTGGTACCCATTTCATTGCTGCTGATTTTTGTATTGCTGTTTGATGCGTTTGGTTCATTCAAAACAGCGGGCTTGATTTTGATCAACGTGCCTTTGGCATTGATTGGCGGTTTTGTCGCCTTGTGGCTTTTCAGCATCCCGCTGTCGGTGTCAGCAGCCATTGGCTTCATTGCCCTGTCGGGCCAAGCCGTGCTCAATGGCGTGGTGATGCTGTCGGTGTTTCAGCAACTGCGCAATGCGGGTTACACCGTGATGGATGCGGTCAAAGAAGGGGCGCTGCAACGTCTGCGCACGGTGCTGATGACGGCCATGTTGGCAGCACTGGGGCTACTGCCCATGGCCTTGAGCCATGACATTGGGTCTGAGACCCAACGCCCCTTGGCCATCGTGGTGATTGGTGGCTTGGTCACCGCCACACTGTTGACGTTGGTGGTGTTGCCTGCGTTGTATGTGGCTTGGTTCTCTAAACCCACGCCGCCTGCCAAAGCCTAAACCTCAAGGCAGCAAATCTGCGCCCTTGAGGTAATCCAACTTGCCCACCTCCACACCGTTGTGGCGCAAGATGTTGTAAGCCGTCACCGTGTGGAAATACAAATTAGGCAACATCCACTGGTATAAAAAGTCGCGGCCTTTGAGCTTCAGCACGCGATCAGGCCCTGCAGGAAACGACACCACTTTGTCTTCGACGCCCGACAAGCTCTCGGCGCTGACGGTGTGCAAAAAGTCAATCGTCTTGGCAATGCGGGCTTGCAATTCTTCAAAGGTGGTTTCGGTGTCTGCAAACTTGGGCGCCTCAATGCCGCTCAAACGCGCGAAGCCGAGTTTGGATGCATCGCAGGCAATTTGCACTTGCTTGGACAAGGCAAACATATCAGGAGCCAAACGTGCGCTGGTCAACACCAGTGGGTCAATTTTGCGGGCTTGGGCAAAGGCAGCGCCTTTGTCAAGAATGCCACTCAAGGCATTGAGGGTGCGAATGAAATCGGGAATCGATTGGGCAATCATGGTGAGTCCTTTGGTTTTTAATCAGCAGAGATTTTTGCGTTCAACACCACGGGTCGCCAGCGCTTGATTTCGCGTTGAATGAGTTGCCCAAAGGCTTCGGGTGTTGTGGGCGTGGCAATGGCGCCTTCGGTTTTAAGTCGGGCCACCATTTCGGGGGCTGTCAAATTGGCGTTGACGACTTGGTTGAGTTTTTGCACCACGGCAACAGGGGTGCCTGCGGGGGCCACGAGGCCATACCACTGGTCCGCTTCAAAACCTTCTAGACCTTTGACGCCAGACTCTGCCAAGGTCGGCACATCAGGCAACAAGTCCAAGCGCTTGGGGCTAGACACGGCAATCGCGCGCAGCTTGCCCGCTTTGACCATTGGCACCAAAGCAGGTGCACCCGTGAACACCATTTGAATTTGTCCAGCGATGGCATCGGTCACCGATGGGGCGGTACCACGATAAGGCACATGCACCACAAAGGTTTGAGTGGAGAACTTGAAATACTCCATCGCCAAATGCGCGGCACTGCCATTGCCACCCGAACCGTAGTTGACCTTGCCAGGATTGGCCTTGAGGTATTTCACCAATTCGGCCACGTTGTTGGCTGGCACAGAGGGGTGAACAGCCAACACATTGGGTACTTTGGCCACCCATGCCACTGGCATGAATGACTTGATCGGGTCATAAGGCAAGTTGGGATACACCGCGGGTGCCACAGCCAAAGTACCCACATGGCCCATGAGCAGGGTGTAGCCATCCGGCGCAGCTTTGGAGGCACGATCCGCACCGACTGTGCCGCCTGCACCTGCCACGTTTTCAACCACCACAGGGACACCTGTGCTTTCGGAAATTTTTTGGCCAATGGTGCGTGCCAACACATCGGGGCTGCCGCCAGGCGTGAACGGGACGATGATGCGGATAGGTTTGTTGGGGTAGCTTGGGTCAGCCCATGCAGGTGCAGTGGCCAAGGTGGCAAGCGCCATCAAGAAGGTCGATCGTTTCATCTTTCATCTCTAAGTTGTCCGAGTTCGATGAATGCTACATGAACACCTCAGCCCATTTCAGCAGGCCTAGAAAGAAACTAGCTCTTAGCTGTGCAGAGCCCGTCATCGCACGGGCACAGATCAAGCCTGAGGGGGTTTGACCGCGTTCACCACACCGTCTTGCACCATGCGTTGAATCTGGGCGCTGTCGTAGCCCAGTTCACGCAGCAGTGCCTCGGTGTCTTGGCCAATGCTGGGGGGTGCATGGCGCAGTGGCAAGCGCTCGCCGTTCATGCGCAAAGGCAACAAGGGCGTGTGCGTGTGCACCTCTTGGCCCGCGCCGCTGGCATCGCTGGGCAGCGTGACCGGCGTCAAGCCACCCGTGGCGAGCAGGTGTGGGTCGTCAAACAAATCTTGCGGTTTGGTGATGGGCGCATAAGGCAAGCCTGCTGCTTCAAAACGCGTGCTCAGTTCTTTGGCCGTCAACACTGCAAAACGCTCACGCAAGATGGGCATCATCCAATCACGCGCCTTCACACGATCGTTGTTTGAGGTTAGCCGCGCGTCGGCCTTGAGGTCTGCAAAACCAAAGGCATCGCACATCACATGCCATTGCGTGTCGCTCACAGCCGCTAAGAATATTTGCGCGTCGTCTTTGACGGTGAACACGTCATACACCGCCCATGCGCTGATGCGACTGGGCATCGGCGCGGCGGGTTGGCCCGTGACGGCAAACTGCATCATGTGCTGCGCCACCAACATGACATTGTTTTCGTACAGCGCACTTTGCACCTCTTGGCCCTTGCCTGTTTGATGGCGCTGCGCCAACGCGGCCAGCGCACCAATGGCGCCAAACATGCCACCCATGATGTCGTTCACACTAGATCCCGCCCTCAGGGGTCGGCCTTCGGGGCCCGTCATGTAAGCCAAGCCGCCCATCATCTGCACCACTTCGTCGAGTGCGGTGCGGTGCTCATAGGGCCCAGGCAAAAAGCCTTTGTGCGACACATAAATGAGTCCCGGGTTGAGCTTGGACAAGGCCTCGTAGCCTAAGCCCAGCTTGTCCATCGTGCCGGTTTTGAAGTTCTCGCTGAACACATCGGCACCTGCCACCAAACGCAGCACCAGTTCTTGCCCTTGCGCGCTTTTCACATCGACCGCGATGCTTTTTTTGTTGCGGTTAAAGATGCCAAAAAAACCAGAGCCCGAGCCCATCAGCTTGCGTGTGCTGTCACCGCTCAAAGGCTCGACCTTGATGACCTCGGCGCCTAAGTCGGCCAAGATCATGCCGCAGGTGGGGCCCATGACCATGTGGGTGAACTCCACCACCCGAATGCCCGCGAGGGGCAATGTTTTTGCGTCACTCATTTGTGTTTTGCTTCCAGTGCATGGGCAAACCGGCCAGCGGGGTCATGCCGTAAATGGGTTCGTTGGGCAAGCCCGCTTGCAAGTGCACACGCGCCGCCATGAGTTGGTCGAGGTCAACGCCCGTGCTCACACCCATGGCCTCGAACATGAACACCAAATCTTCCGTCACCACATTGCCCGACGCGCCCGGCGCATAAGGGCAGCCACCCAGGCCGCCTTGCGAACTGTCAAACGTCGTCACACCCACATCAAAGGCGGCCAAGCAATTGGCCAAACCCAAACCGCGTGTGTTGTGCATGTGTGCTGCCCCCATCTTGGGGCCAATGGCTTGCTGGAGCTTTTGAAACAAGCGGCGCACCTGCGCTGGGTTGGCCATGCCGGTGGTGTCTGACAAACCAATTTCGTCCACGCCCGACTCGGCCAATTCGGTGGCGAGCCACATCACATCGTCATCGGCCACATGGCCTTGCAGGGTGCAGCCAAAGGCCGTGGACATACCCACTTCCACTTTGACATGCGGTGCGCGCTCGCGTGTCATGGCCACAATGCTGCGCACCTCGGCCACCATGTCTGCACGTGACTTGCGCACATTGGCCAACGAATGCGCTTCACTGGCTGACACAGGCATGGTGAGTTTGTGGACCCCCGCAGCCAACGCCGCCTCAGCCCCTTTGAGGTTAGGCACCAAGGCCATCACCGTCCAGTGGGGCAATGTCACGGCATGACGCACCACCTCAGCCGCATCGCCCATCTGCGGCAGCAGCTTGGCCGGCACAAACGAGCCCACCTCGATCTCGCGCAAGCCTGCATCGTGCAACGCGGTGATCCAAGCCAGCTTGTGTGCCGTGGGCATGGTGGCCTTGACACTTTGCAAGCCATCGCGCGGGCCGACTTCGCTGATTAAAACGGACTGAGGCAGCACAACACTTCCTTGCTTGATCTGATTGATCAATGATTGTGATGCAAAAAATCACCGCCCTTCTCCCAGGCGATGGTGTCTCAGTTGAGTTACTTGATGAACGTCAGCGGCAATTTGGTCAGCGCCAACACGCGCTGAGCCACGGAGCCGATGAGCAGATCGCTCACAACAGAGCGGCCTTTGGCCCCCATCACGATCAAGTCAAACTTGCCCGCCTTGGCGGTCTTGGCAATCTCTTCAGCCACGTGACCGGTTTTGATAATCATGTCGTGCGGCACGCCTGCTTTGTCTAAGGCGGTGCGGGCAGACTTCAGGTCTTTGTCGCTCAGCTCGCGCAGGTAGTCGGACACGGTGTTTTTGGGAATGAACTTTTTCAAATGCCGCATGCCTGAGTCGTCATGCACTGAGATCAACGTGACCGACACCTTGGGCCGCAACGCAGCCACATATTTGACAGCGCGCAAGGCTTAAGCAGAACCATCTGTGGGGACAAGAATTTTCATGGGAAGCACCTAGAGTGAACGATGGGTACATCGTTCGCTTTAGGGGTGCTGCTTGTCTGTGCGTTAGGGCGCATAGGAGAGGCCAGTCGCTGGTGCCTCAAAATCAAGTCACACCCTATGAGGGGAGGAGGAATGAGTCTTTAACACTCCCCCCGAAACAAAGCCCACTCCTCGCACACCTTGCCCGAGGGCAATTTGCACAAGCCAAATTCGCTTTGATGGATCTCTCTGCCAAGGAGCTTGCCGCCCGCTTTCACACAAGCCACTGAGGCGGGGTTAGCCAAAGTGACTCGTTCGGCGGTGGTCATTTCAGATCGCGTGCAGCCCCCAGTGACTAAGACCAGGGCACACAAGGTGGTTGTTTGCAAAATTCGCATGTCGATTAACCGTCATGTATTCATTAAATTGTGTTTTATGAATTTTATAGTGTCTATTTTTTGACAGTTCACAGGCTCATAGCTTGAGCCTAGCAATCCAGTATGCTCACCGCCTCACCTTGCTCTTTAGCCCTTTTGCGCGCTGTTGGGGGGGGGGGGTGTGGGGGGGGGGGGGGGGGGGGGGTGGGGGGGGTGGGGGGGG
>JAVLFR010000249.1:0-3237 GCA_046052785.1 Limnohabitans sp.
CGCCGCTGCTTGGGCTGCTGTCACCGCTGTGTTAACCGCGCTCGCCGCACTGATTGCCGCTGCCGCCTTGGCCGTCAACGCAGCCTGCGCATCCTCCACCGCTTTCAGTTGAGCGGGTGTGGCAGGGTCGCTCATCGCTGTCAGCGCTGTGCTCAGTGCAGTCTGTGCGTCATCGAGTTGGCCTTGCGCCGTGGCGAGCTCTGAGGTTATGTCGTAGTTGTAGGTGACCTCGCTGCTTGCCGCGCCTGTGTTACCAGCCGCATCGGTCTGTCGCACGGCATAGGTATTGATACCAACTCTGGCCGAAAAGCTGGAGCCGCTACCAGTAATCCAGTTGCCGTTGCCCACCTTATATTGCCAACTGGCACCAGCTTCTACGCCACTGACATTGATGGTGGCCACATTGGTGACGCCGTCATTGTTCAGAATGCCGCTGTCGGTAGCCAGGCTCAAGCTAGGCGCAGCGGGGGGGGTGGTGTCCACTTTGTAACTGGCGTTGTCGGTGACGGCGCTGAACGTGAGAACTGCATCGTTGCCAGCCTCATCTGTGATGCGGCCTGCATTCAGGCTCAGCCCATTGGCATTGAAACTGATGCCATTGGCATCGGTGTCGCCTGGGGCAATGGTGTAGGTGAACAACAAGGTTTTGCCCGAGCTACTCACGAAATCTGCTTGCCGGGTAGCGTTGCCCACAGTCAGCGCCAGTTTCGGACTGCCACTGACTATGACCGTTTCACTCATCTCGAGCTTCACGGCGACCACATCACCTTCGTTCAGGGTGTTGTTTTGTGCGTTGGTGGCGTCCGTGATGGCCACGCTGGATACCGTGGGTGCGGTGACATCCCCAGGAACGCGGACTGCGCTGGTGGCTGTGCTGGAGACCCTTTCAACTACGCCAGGTTGGTCGGTGTAGCTGGCCACCACTTGCACCAACTTGCCGACTTGCGCCTCAGCCAAAGTCAAGGTGCTGCCAGTGGCACCGACGATGTTGCTCCATGTGGTGCCATTTGTTGAAACTTGCCACTGGTAGCTCACCGTGCCCATGCCATCCGCGTCGGCCAGAGTGTTGACGGCTGTCAGCACATCCCCTTGTCGCAGGGCTGTGGTCCCCCGTATGCTGTTGCTGTTGGTGATGGTCACGCCGCCAGCGGGCGAGTCGTTGACGTTAATCACTGCGTTTGTGGACAAACTGATCACTTTTTCTGCAGTGCCGTGCCCGTCGACGTAGTTGGCCAGCACCTGAACGCGCTTGCCCACATGTTCCTGAGCCAGGGTCAAACTATTGCCTGTGGCGCCTTCGATGTTGCTCCAGGTGTTGCCACTCGTTGTAACTTGCCATTGATAGGTCACAGTGCCCATGCCGTCTGCATCGGTCAAGTTATTGGTGGCTGTGAGCACATCTTTTTGCTGGAGCGCCCAGGTGCCTCGAATGGTATCGCTGCTGCTGTTGGTGATCACCACATCGCCTTTGGGCGAGTCGTTGAAGTTAAGCACTGAAGAGGTGGCCACGCTTGACACCGTTTCAGGAGTTCCTTGTCCATCGGTGTAACTGACAATCACTTGCACCTGCTTGCCCACCTGCGCATCGGTGAGGGTCAACCTGCTGTTTGTGGCGTCGTCGATGTTGCTCCATGTGGTGCCGTCTGTTGATACTTGCCACTGATATGTGAATCTAAATTCTTCAGGCTTTCCATCGGAATCTTGCAGATTTTCAGTATCAACGAACAGCTCATCGTTTTCTTGAAACACAGTGGTGCCGTGTTGTTCATTTAAGTTCGAACTCGTGACAGCTCCTGTGGGGAACTGATTCAAGTTGACCACGGGGCTTGTGGGCGAGCTGGACACTGCCTCAGACTCTTGATAGCTGTCTTGGTAACTGGCAAGCACCCTCACAAGCTTGCCCACCTGTGCCTCGGCCAAGGTCAAGCTGCTCTCTGTCGCGCCGTCGATGTCGCTCCAGTCAGCTCCATCGTTCGCTGAAAACTGCCACTGGTAGCTCACCGAGCCCATGCCGTCTGCATCGGCCAAGGTATTTGTGGCTGTCAGCACATCGCCTTGCTGCAGCGATGCAGTGCCTCTGGAGGAGTTGCTGTTGGTGATCGTCACGTCACCTGTGGGCAAGTCGTTGACGTTGATAACTGGGTTGGTGAACTCACTGGCGACAGACTCTGACTTACCTCGCTTGTCGGTATAGCTAGCCACCACTTGCACCAATTTGCCCACCTGCGCTTGGGCGAGCGTCAAGGTGGCGCCTGTGGCGCCGCTGATATCGGTCCAGGATTGGCCATCATCCTCTGATACCTGCCACTGGTAGTTGACCGTGTCCATGCCGTCTTCATCGGTCAGGGTGCTGGTAGCGGTCAGCACATCACCTTGTCGCAGCGATGAAGTGCCTCTGTTGGTATCGCTGTTGGTGATCGTCACGTCACCTTGGGGCAAGTCGTTGACGTTGGTCACCTGGGCTGTGACACTGCTCTTGACTGTCTCACGTGTGCCACGCCCGTCTGTGTAGCTGGCGAATACCTGCAAGAACTTTCCAACTTGCGCCTCAGTCAGGGTCAAAGTATTTGTATTGCCTGTCGCAAGGTTGTTCCAGCTGATACCGTCGTCTGAAACTTGCCACTGCCAACTGATTAGACCCAAACCTTCAGAGTCGCTCAAGTTGCCTGAGGCTGTCAAAACATCGCCTTGTTTCAACGCATCGGTAATGGGGCTATCGTCACTATAGAAGATTGACAAATTGCCTGTTGGCAAGTCGTTGACGTTGACTACCGCGCTCGTGCTTGCGCTTTTAACTACTTCTGTTGTGCCACGCACATCTCTGTAGCTTGCTATTACCTGGACCAACTTGCCTACCTGCGCTTCAGCCAAGGTCAAGCTGGCCCCTGTAGCACCGCTGATGTTGCTCCAAGAGGTGCCATTGTTCGTTGATACTTGCCATTGGTAGGTTACGGTGCCCATGCCGTCTGCATCAGCCAGCGTGTTGGCTGCTGTCAGCACATCGCCTTGTTGCAGAGTCGCAGTGCCGCGTGTGGAATTGCTGTTTGTAATCGTCACACCGCCAGTGGGCAAGTCGTTGACGTTGACCACGGCGCTCGTGGCTGCGCTTTTAACCACTTCTGCAGTGCTGTATCCGTCGTTGTAGGTCGCCACCACCTGCACGCGCTTGCCCACTTGGGCCTCGGCCAAGGTCAAGCTGCTGCCAGTGGCGCCATCGATGTTGCTCCACGAGGTGCC
>JAVLFR010000250.1:0-2867 GCA_046052785.1 Limnohabitans sp.
ATGACCCGAGATCAAGCTTTAGAGCGGATTGCAAGGCCAGAAATGGACGAGCACTTTTTGAAACAAGAGTTTGAGTATGTAGCACACAAGTTGGATTTGACAGTTGAAGAACTACAAGCCATTTTTGACATCCCCAAAAAGACATTTCGCGACTATAGAAACAAGCGCGATTTGATTGGATTTGGTGCCAATTTGATGCGCAAATTGGGTCTGGAGAAAAGGTTTTTCAGATGATCCGCATCGTGGATTACGGCGTGGGCAATATCCAAGCCTTCATGACCATTTTCAAGAGCTTAGGTTTTTCTGCAGAGCGCGCTTTAGTCCCGTCAGATCTGGCTGATGCAACTCATTTGATATTGCCGGGCGTTGGCAATTTTGACCATGCGATGCAGCGGCTCAATGATTCAGGCATGCGCTCTGCTTTGGAAACCATGGTGCAAGGTAATGGCATACCCGTGGTGGGTATCTGCGTAGGTATGCAGATGCTGGCCGAAGGCTCTGATGAAGGCCATTTACCGGGCTTGAACTGGGTGCCTGGTCGCGTGCGTGCATTTGCCAACCACCCAAAGGCGGCCAATTTGCCGATGCCGCACATGGGCTGGAACGATGTGCAAGCTGTGTCGGACTCACCATTGTTTGCCAAAGATTTTGACGATGAACCGCAGTTTTATTTCTTGCACTCGTTTTACTTTGATGCTCAGGACAAGGCTGATGTAGCCGCTACGGCCCATTACGGCTTGGACTTTGACGCAGTGGTGTCGCGCGGGCATATTCACGGTGTGCAGTGCCACCCCGAAAAAAGCCACCATTGGGGTGCTCAGCTTTTGAAAAACTTTGCGGAGCTTTAAGCCCATGTTGCGCCCCAGAATCATTCCTTGTCTGTTGGTGCACAAAGGCGGCTTGGTCAAAACACAAGCGTTTAAAGACCCCAAGTACGTGGGCGATCCGATCAACGCAGTCAAAATCTTCAACGAAAAAGAAGCCGATGAGCTGATAGTGCTGGACATTGACGCCACAGTGCAAGGCCGTAAGCCTGACTTTGGGTTAATTGCCAAGTTAGCGGCAGAATGCCGCATGCCCTTGTGCTACGGCGGTGGCGTGACCACGGCCGAGCAAGCCGCTCGAATTGTGGACATGGGTGTGGAAAAAGTGGCTGTGAGCGCTGCGGCCATTAGCAACCCTGCGCTGCTGACCGAAATGGCCGCGGCCGTTGGGCGTCAGTCGGTGGTGGCGGTGCTGGATGTGCGCAAAAAGTCTGGTCTTTTTGCCAAGGGATTTGAGGTTTGCACACACAACGCTAAGCAGGCCCACAAGCAAGACCCCGTGGCATTAGCTGTGCAGTTGCAAGAAGCAGGAGCGGGGGAAATTGTCGTCAATTCAATTGACCGTGATGGCTTTATGCAGGGTTACGACTTGGACTTGGCTGAGCAGTTTCGTAAAGCACTCAAAGTGCCTGTGACGTTTCTTGGCGGTGCGGGTTCGCTAGATGACATTGGGCAACTGGTCTCGCGTGTGGGCGTTGTGGGGGCTGCAGTGGGAAGTTTATTTGTGTTCAAAGGCAAATACAGGGCGGTTTTGATCAACTACCCCACACCCACGCAAAAGACACTGCTTTGTCGTGAAGCATTGTCTAAAAACTAATTTAAGCGTTAAAAGGATATTTGGATGTTTGATAATGAAGTGCTGTTGATCACCGGTGGAACCGGTTCATTTGGCAACGCAGTGTTGCGTCGTTTTTTGGATTCAGGCTTGCGCGAGATTCGCATTCTGAGCCGTGATGAGAAAAAACAAGATGACATGCGCAAGCGCTACAACAGCCCCAAGCTGAAGTTCTACATCGGTGATGTGCGAGACCCGCAGTCTGTGATGAACGCCGTGCGCGGTGTGGACCACATTTACCATGCCGCTGCACTCAAACAGGTGCCGTCTTGCGAGTTCCACCCGTTAGAGGCCGTCAAGACCAACGTCTTGGGTACCGAAAACGTGCTGGAAGCGGCCATTCAATGCGGCGTCAAGCGTGTGGTGGTCCTCAGCACAGACAAAGCCGTCTACCCCATCAACGCCATGGGCATCAGCAAGGCTATGATGGAGAAGGTGGCGGTGGCCAAGTCGCGCAGCAGCATCCAAACGGTGATCAACGTGACGCGTTATGGCAACGTGATGGCTTCGCGTGGCTCGGTGATTCCGTTGTTCATCGAGCAAATCCGTGCGGGCAAACCCATCACCATCACCGACCCGAGCATGACCCGCTTCATGATGACGCTCGACGATGCGGTGGATTTGGTGCTCTATGCTTTTGAGCATGGTCAGCCGGGCGAGATCTTTGTGCAAAAAGCACCTGCCGCCACCATCGAGGTGCTGGCCAAAGCATTGACGGCACTCGTGGGCAAGCCCGAGCACGAGGTGCACGTGATTGGTACCCGTCACGGCGAAAAGCTCTATGAGGCCCTGCTCAGCCGCGAAGAAATGGTGGCCGCTGAAGACTTGGGCGGTTATTACCGCGTGCCACCCGATTTACGCGACCTGAACTATGGCAAGTTTGTGGAGCAGGGTGAGGTCAGAATTTCTGAAGCCACCGATTACAATTCGCACAACACCGAGCGCTTGGACATGGCGGGTATGCAAGCCTTGCTCATGAAGCTGCGATTCATGCAGGCCATCGCCCGTGGTGAACAGGTTGAACCCGAGGAGTAAGCCATGAAAGTGTTGGTCACAGGCGCCAATGGCTTTATTGGCAAAAATCTGGTGTTGCGGCTGCGTGAGCTAGCCGACACCGAAGTGCTGACCTTTGTACGAGGTCAAGATGACGCTGCCTTACTTGAAGCTCTGAGGCAGTGTGATGCGGTGGTGCATCTGGCCGGAGAAAA
>JAVLFR010000251.1:0-12699 GCA_046052785.1 Limnohabitans sp.
TTGGCCATGGGCATGCCCACAGCGTTCATGTTTAAGCTTTCTGTTGCCATATCAGTCTCTCAATCCCGAATCAAACAGGCATGTTCATGATTTCTTCGTACGCTTTCATCACTTTGTTGCGTACTTGCAAGGTGGCTTCAAAAGCCAGCGACGATTTCTGCATGCTCAACACCACTTCGGTGAGGGGCACTTCTTCACCACGGTCATAGGCGTCTTGCATGGCCGTGGACTTGAGTTGCGTGTCGTTCACGCTGTCCAAAGCGTTTTGTACCGACTTGAAAAAATCGGGTTGCCCTTGAATCTTGGTGGGTGAGGTGTCGCCTGCAGGTGCGTTGACCCCCGTCGATTGCGTTTGATGGGCGCGCAGGGTTTCAATCATCGATTGAATATTGGCGTTAGAGATACGGTCAATCATGCGGAGGCTCCTTCAGGCATGCTACGGGTGCGCATTTGCGCCAGTTTGTAGCGGAGGGTGCGAGGGCTGATGCCCAACTTGGCAGCGGCCTCTAGGCGGCTGTCGGTGCTTTGAATCGCGGCCATGATCACTTGCAACTCGCTGGCTTTCACCGCGCTGTCCAAGTTGATCGGGGTGGTGGACTCTGGACGAGTTTCAATCGGGGCCATCGGCGCGCCATACACGTGCGCATTGGCTGGGTACATTGGGACAGCGGCCACAGGCTCGGCAGTCGCCACAGACATGTCGGCGACGGGCAAAGCCGCTGCCATATGAGGCATGGCCTGCTCATCCATTTGGGCATCGTCAAACATCAAATGCGCGGGGCTGATGGTGCGGCCACCGCTCAACACCACAGCGCGTTGCACCACGTTTTCAAGTTCGCGCACATTGCCAGGCCAAGGGTAGCTTTGCAGCAAGACTTGGGCTTCTGGTGTGAGCGCAAACGGCAGGCCATCCTTGGCGTGACGCGCCAGCGACTGCACCACCAAAGGCACGATGTCGCCTGGACGGTCCTTCAAGGGCTGGATACGCAAGCGGAAGGTGCTGATGCGGAAATACAAGTCTTCGCGAAATTCGCGCTGCTCGATGGCGAGCTTCAAATCTTTGTTGGTGGCAGCGATGACGCGGATGTCTAGGTCGATCACGCTTTCGCCGCCCAAGCGGTTGAGTTTTTTCTCTTGCAAGACACGCAGCAACTTGGCTTGCAAGTTCATCGGCATCTCGCCAATTTCGTCCAAGAAAATCGTGCCACCATGGGCTTGTTCAAACAAGCCTTTGTGCTCTTTCAAAGCGCCTGTGAAAGCACCCTTCTCATGGCCGAACAACATGTCTTCAATCAAATGCTCGGGCATGGCCGCGCAGTTGAGCGCCACAAACGGGGCCTTGGCGCGAGGGGATGACTCGTGCAGCACGCGCGCCAACACTTCTTTACCAGCGCCTGTGGGGCCCACCAACAAAGCAGTGACATCGGTTTGCGCCACGCGTTGGGCCAAGGCCAACAGGTGTTGGCTGATGGGGTCCACAAACACATAGCTCTTGGTTTTGAGTTGAGGGGCGTTCAGGCCTTTGACAGCGCCTTGCCACGCGGCGCCAGACCACTCGTCTGACGACAACACATGCAAAGCCCCTAAGCGCATCGCGTCCACCGCCACTTCCATGCGGCGACGGTCTACGCGGCACAGCACGGGCACGGTGTGGCCGAGTTGGGCAATCAGGGTTTGAACTTCTTGGAGCAGCTCGGCGCTATCGCCCAAGCGGATGACCAACACATGCGCACGGCGCAAAGCCAGCGTGAGGTCGCCCAAGGTAGAAACAGTTTCCAGACTGATACCTGCGGCATCCAGCTGGGCGCGATCTGCGGCGTCGATCGGACTGAAAGGGTCCAACCACACGGCATGAATTACGTTGACAGAAGAAGCATTCACTTTGAGTACAGTCCGAAATAAAGGTAAGACTGTTATGCAAGGTGCGTGCCAGGTATTTATTACACCTAAGTGATTAAGTTGATATGCCGAATCGGCCCACGAGGGTCGGTTTCTCGACGTTGCGACGAGTTACCGACAGGCTTTTTCGAGGGTTTTTGAGCCTTGTTGGCTGGCACAGGTTTGGCGGGCTTGGGCGAGAAGCCGCCGCAAAAGCGACCGTCCGTGCGCAGCACCTCCACAGAGGGCACCACCTTCGAGCGAAAACCCATGAGCTTGCAGCCATAAGGCATGCGCACATCCCAGGTGATCGCCAAGTGGCGACACTCCCAGCAGTTGGGCCCTTTTGGTAAGGGCTGAGAGGCTGAGGCAGCGCTTGGCTCAGATTTCATGCGTTCACTCACGAAGGGTTATTAACCACCCAAGAGTTTCAACACCGATTGCTGGCTGGTGTTGGCTTGCGCCAGCACCGCCGTGGCGGCTTGCTGCATGATTTGCGTCTTGGCCAACTCGGTCGAAGCTGCAGCGTAATCCGCATCTTCAATCGTGCTGCGAGACGCTGACAAGTTCATCGACACGTTGGTCAGGTTGTTGATCACGTGGTCAAGTCGGTTCATCACCGCACCCATCGTGGCGCGGGTGGCATTGACGCGGTCCATCACGCTGTCCAACTTGGACAAGATGTCAGAAGCGCCATTGCGCGTGTTGATGCGTGCCACGCGGTCATCCACATTCAGATCCACGTCACCCGTGATTTCGCTGGTGATCGGCCCATTTTTTCCAAAATCGGCCAAATCAATGGTAATGACTTGCTTGGTACTGGCACCCACTTGGAAGGCCATGCGGCCAACACGGGGTGGGTCCATGGCGGCACTCGATTGGCCCCCAAACGTGCCAGACTCAAAGCCCAGTTTTGAGAAGTTACTGTTGACATCAAAGCCATCTTCACCCACGGCAATCGTGAAAGGACGACCCGTGGCTTTCAACAAAGCAGCCTTGTCTGAAGGCGGCGCGCCAGTTGGCGAAGGCATGCCGATTGGCAACAACGCAGGATCAGAAATCATGCGCACCGTGCCATAAAGTGTCTTGGCTGTGGTGCTGGTTTCGTTGGCACGATAAATGGCCGTCACATCATTGCTACCCGTGCTGTTAGGCGTGGTGGTGGCAATGTCCATGGCGGTCACGGTGGTGCTCGTCACAGCGGCACCGCTCAAATCAAAACCTGAACCACCCACTTTCGAGGTGAAGGTCATGGTCAAGCCATCGACTTCCACCCCAATGTTCTTGAGGTAAGGGTTCTCTTGCACTTTAGCTTTGAGCAAAGCACCAAAATCTTGGGTGCCTGTGGCCGTGACCGTGATGGTTTGGTCGTTCACCACAATCGTGGCAGTGTCACCCGAGATCGCTGCACTGTTAAACGTGATGGTCGAGACCTGCTTGGCCGTACCGCCCTTTTCCAAACCAAAGCTGGCAGCCGACAAGGCGGGCACGCTGGAATCAAACCAAGCTGACACGTTGCGGCCATCTGGCGCTGTGAGCGTCAGACCGCCCTTGCCTTCGTCCTTGGCCACCACACCGTGTTGGCCTGTGCGCTCGTTGATGGCCAAAGCCACACTGGCACGACGCTCAGCAGGGGTCTCTTGAGGATCCAAGTAAACCGAAACCTCGGTGCCATTCAAGTAAACAGAATAGCGACCTGCTGGCAAGTCAGAACTGACCGTGGTGATCGTCGCCTTGGTCACGACAGGGTTGGCTTGCGCACGAACACCTGTCAAGGCCGACTGAGAGTTAATCGCTGCAGTGATCGCAATCGCACTCGCGCTGCTGTTGCTGCTGGTGGTCACCGTGCTCGAGAAAATGTCATCTGCCGCATTGCTTTGCGGAATCTTGATGCCGTTGATCGTCAAATCATTCATGCTCAAGGGTTTGATTTGAGCTTCTTGGTTGGGCACCAAGGTCGACGATGAGACAGTCACAAGCTCAGAATCAGGACCATTGGAGGTGCTGGTGTAAGAAGTGCCAGGCACATTGGCCTTGAGCTTCAACTCACCCAAGCTGTCACCCGCGGAGGCAGTCACGCCCACCAAATCCTTTTTCTTGTTGATTTCGGCCACCAAGGCATTGCGGATTTTTTGCGGT
Source organism: Limnohabitans sp. (assembly GCA_046052785.1). Lineage (GTDB taxonomy): Bacteria > Pseudomonadota > Gammaproteobacteria > Burkholderiales > Burkholderiaceae_C > Limnohabitans. The sequence goes on from JAVLFR010000251.1 coordinate 4,018, forward strand.
GTATTTAAATCGTTACCGTTGTTGGTCACGGTAAATTGAATGTTGTTGATGGTGACAGAGTATTTCTCTGCTGCACCCGCCAGCGTGGTCTTGGGTGTGCCACCAATCAACACGTGGTCGATTTGTGCGGTTGCTGTTTGCACAGCAGCACGCTCACTGGTATTGACCACCGACTGATTTTTTGTGAAGTTGCCTTCCACCAAACCTGTGCGGGTGATGTCGCCTTTGGTTGTCAAAACAATCGGGGCTTCAACTTTGGATTCCAAAGAATACGTCCCCGCTTGCACGCCTTCGACCAAACCTGTGCCACGTCCAAACTCTTGCACGTCGCCCTTGGTTTCGAAGCGCACTTCAATGTTGCGGCCGTCCGCAGCCACCAGCGTGACGCCCTTGGTATCCGAGCCTGTGTCAATCGCTTTCACACCAGTTTTGTCGCTGATCATGTTGATCGCACGCACCACATTGGCACGCGATGCACGTGTGTTGTTGAGCACCGTGGTGATGTCCGCACTGGTGTAGCCGTTGATGAACACGGCGCCCTTGACCACGGTATCCGCAGAAATGGCTCGCCCTGTCAAAATGTTTTCATTGACCTTGGCAAACACACCTGTGCCTTGAATGGCGGTGTAGCTTTCGACCGAGGTATCCACCACAGCTTGCATGCCTGTGGTTTGTGCGTTAAAGCTGATGTCAGCCACATCGCGCTCATTTTTGGCAAATTTCACCGAGATGACCGAGCTGCCGGGCTGGTAAGACACCACACGGCCTGTGCTCTCGGCAAACGCGCCACTGCCTTTCAAGGCGGCGGCTATCGCTGCGGCCACGGCAGAAGAAGAGGTGTCGGTTTCGTGCAATTGCACACTCACACCACCCACAATCACATTGCTGGGCAAATCTTTGGGCGAACCCGAGAACGTGAGCGTTTGCACTTCACCCGTGGTGATGCCTGTGGACACCGCCATGCGGTTGATGGCTGCAGCCTTGGCAATCGCGCTGCCAGCAGCATTTTCGGGGGGTGACAATTTGTCGTCCAAGGCAAAGCTGGCACCAATGTTGACACCGTTGATGAACAAGTCACCATCGCGCATGGCTGGAATTTGGCCTTCGACAGAAATATTGACAGCCAGGTTGCGTGACTTCCATGAATTCAACAACACACCCTGTGAGTCGGTGAAGGCATAGGTCAAATCTGCCGACAACACATCGCCGTTATGGCCTTCGTTTTGTGTGAACGTGACGGAGCCATCGCTGCTGTTTAACTTGCCAATCAGTGTCAAGTTGTCGTTGTTGGCCGTGATGAACTTGGCCTGCACTTCACCTGTGTCCAACACATTCATGGTCAAGGTGCCGCTCTTCAAAAACTTGCCGCCCACGGGGTTCCATGTTGGAATTGCCGTTTGCAAGGCTGGGTGCTCTGTGACCACGGTAGGGACAGTGCCCGTGCCTTGTGTGGACGTGACGGTCATGGCAGCCAAGTCGCCTTGTTCGGTCATGAAATTCAATGCCACTTGGTAGCCAGAGGCTTGCACACTCGCCACGGTCCCAAAGTCTGAACCAGTCACTTCGATCAGCGAAACTGGCCCTGTTTGTGTGCTGGTGAACAACACAGATTCTGACGGTGCGGGCAAAGCGGTTGGCAAGAAGTCCTCCAAATCGCCACTGAAATCACCAGTCGATGGACTTGTCCAAGCCCCAAATGCGGCGGCCACGTCTGCAGCCGATGTACCACCAGCAGGCGCTGTGTAGGTCAAATTACCAACTGTGACAGTTTGACCTTCGGTCATATCTGCAAATGTGACCAGGGATTTTTCGAACACGCCTTGAGAAAGCACTTTGCTTGGCAAGGGCGTACCTGCAGAGGCTCTGATCTCCAAATCAGCCAAATTACCTGGAACGCTACGAACAAATGAAGCTTGCGTCGCTTGGCCTGGCACAGCAACAGGTGTGTTGTAGCCTGTCAAAGAACCACTGAAGTTCAATGTCGAAGATGCATAGTTTTTGTAGGCGTTGGCCACATCTGTCGGGGTCATGACCGCAGAAGCGGTGTAGGTCAAACCACCTACCGTGACCGTTTGACCGATCGCCAATGCGCCAAATTGAACCACCGTCGTTTCATTGACGTCTGCCACGCCTTGCGTGACAGAAACACCAGGCACTGCGGGAGCAGTCACTACCGCACTAGAGATCGCAATAGCAGGCAGGTCACCATTAGCAACACCAGTAAAAATCACTTTATTCGGATTAACTAGATCAGCAGCTTTAACAAATGATGCGTTGAGTGCACTGTCATATGTAAAGTTCTCAGCACCTGCGGTCCAGTTGGCAAACGCTGCGGCTACCTCATTGGCTGTGCTACCACCAGCAGGCGCAACATACTTCAAACCAGCCACCGTGACGGTCTGACCTTTGGTCAATGCAAAGAATGTGACTGTCGAAACTTCTTTTGTTCCAACAGTGCCGTCAACCGCTGAGGCTGTAGGTATGACACCTGCACCTGCAATGACAGCGCCTGAAACTGTAGGTGCTAAATCTGGTGATATGTCGGACGACGGTGTTGTGCTGACGAAATCGACCTTGGTCGCTCCAGCATTGGCTGTCTTGACATACCCTGTTAATGAACCTGTGAAATTTGGATTGGGCGTACCAGGCGTCCAGTTCACAAAGGCATAAGCGACTTGTTTCGCCATGCTGCCATTAGCAGGCGCAACATAAGTTAAACCTGCCACAGTGACTTGTTGACCAGCAGTCAAATTTGCAAAAGTAACTGTTGCCTTTTCGGTCACCCCGCTGCTACCTTGGGTACGCGTCACCACGGTAGGTGGGGTTGCATTGGTCGACGAGACAGTGACCTCCAGATCGGGTGTCACGTTTGCAATAACTGCATCGGTACTCGCAAAAACAATGTCGTTGGGATTCGTGCCAGCGGCAATGCTGTAGTCGCTGAGACTGCCCGTAAAGTTTGGATAAATCCCATTGGCCGTCCAACCTGCAAAGGCTGTCGCCACTTCATTGGCGCTACTACCCCCTGCTGGGGCGGTGTAAGTCAGCTTGGTGCCACCCACTGGGCCAATGCTGATAGTTTCTCCGGCAGGCAGTGCGTTAAATGACACCAAGGTGTTCTCTGTCACACCTGCATTCAATTGCGACGCTTCCCCTGTTTTCACCTTCACATTTGTGGTGATCGCGCCATCTGCCACTGCATATTTGATGCTCAACTTACCTGTGACTTGGTCAACACCAATGGATCGGCCTGATGCTGCGCCAAACGCGGTGGTTTGTTCTAGTGTGGTTTTGATTTTGTTGCCATATGCAACATTCGTTGCAATATCGGCTTCAGTGAAAGTTACTTTTTCACCGTTCACATAAATGTCGCTGCGCGTCAAGGGTGTTGGAAAAGTGACATCCTCTGCGGTGCCTACGCGATGGGCCTCAATGCTGGCGGTTAAGTCAGCAAACTCTGGGTTTCCACCGAGCGTCGATTTAATACGGTTCAACACGCCGTCCCAAGAAGCCGCATCTGTCTGACTGATGTCCACAGTGGCTTTGTGAGGGTAGCCCGTGTTGTCTTTGACTTCAAAGGTGTACTTGTAAGGACCAGCGGGTGGTGTGCCTGTGAAGGTCAAGGTTTGTTTTTGTCCCACTTCGATGCCAGTGACATCGGGTGTGGCAGGCGCGCCGATGAATACGGGGCCTGGTTTGTTCAAACTCACAGAGGTGGTCTTGAACACGGGCATTTCGCCCACGCGCTGACCGGCAGCCCCTGTCAACACGGGGAAACCGTTCCACTCGGTGTTGTCAGCAATCTGAACAATTTGTTGTTTGAGCTGTTGGAACTCCAAGTCCAGATAACTGCGTTGCGCGTTATCGTTGGTGTCGTTCACCGCTTGCACGGCCAATTCACGCATGCGTTGCAGCATGTCAGTGATTTCGTTGGTCGCGCCTTCAGCAGTTTGTACCAAGTTGATGGCATCGTTCGCATTGCGCACCGCCTGATTCAAACTGCGAATCTGATGCGTCATGCGGGTGGCAATGGCCATACCGGCCGCATCATCTCGTGCTGAGTTGATACGCTTGCCTGTCGACAATTGCTGCATCGCCACAGTTTGGGCTCGCCCGGACGAGCCGAGTGCCATCTGTGAAAACAATGCTTTAACGTTGGTATTGATAACTGCCATTTTTTTTCTCCTGACCAGACGTGGTCAATCAAACTTACCACTGACTAAGCACAACGCGTGCCAACTATTTTTGACGCTTCTAAACAAGGGTTTACCCGTTTTTTTCGATGTCATTTTGTTCATTTAAGTATTCAGTGGCAAGGTTTTGTCGCTCAATCGGCAAGCTATTGCCGCTTGCCGCTTAGTGCTGAAGACCCGATACAGGCATCATGGATTCGCTGAAATCATCCAGCGACAACTTCTCTGCCAGCAGCTCCACTTGGCCTGGATACAAGTCCAAACCTTGGCGGGCCACTTGCAAAGCGCGTTCTGGGTCGAGGTTGCAACGCAGTGCACGCACCAGCATCACAAAGGTAAAAGGTTGGGCTTTGCCGCCCTGCACTTCCATCAAGTCGTCCATCAGCTCTACCGCCAATGGCCAGTCTTGGTTCATCATGGCCAACAAGCTGGTGATGGCCAACATGTCTTCGCTGTGGGGGTGAAGGCTCATGCCCGCGTCACCCAAGGCATTGGCCAAATCAAATTGCTCGGTGGCAACCAATGATTGGATGGTTTCGCGAATCTCTGCAGGCGTGAAGCGCTGGATCGATTGGGCATTCAGCAAACCGCCCACGGCGGCTTGGTTCATAAGTTCTTGGATAAGGGTCATGGTTGGCTCCTGCTAGATGTCTGAAAAGTTGACCTTTCCACAATTAGTTAGGTCTCACACCCTGTCAAAGCAAGATAGATGCCAATGGAAAAACCCACAGCCTCAGCCCACAAACCGCGCTCAGGCTTAGAAATTGCTTCGCTAAAACAAACGCTGCAAAGACATTTATGCCGACCCCTTCTTCTTCGATCCACGCCCTCATGGAAAGCGCCAAATCAGGCCAGATGCCGCTGGATGAGCTTTTTCAGTCCGCCAGCCACTTGCAAGCCCAAGGGCAAGCGCAGAGTGCACAGGACCTTTACAAAATTTGGATCGCCTGCTCGGCGTCCCCTAGCAAATACGCCGCTTTTTTCAACTGGGGGGTCTTGATGGCTGAGACGGGCAACGCCGATGGCGCCCTGCTGGCCTATGAAGAATGCTTAAAACTCAACCCTGAGCTCCACCAAGCGCGAATCAATTTGGGCTTGATGCTCGAGCGCAAAGGCTTGCATGCCCAGGCTCGCGCCATGTGGGAACACGTGGCCCAGGCCACGGCGACGCAAGCCGACACCGAGATGGCGGTCATTGCCCTCAACCACTTGGGCCGAATGCAAGAGACACAAAAGAACTTCGAACTCGCCGAGCAAGCCTTAGAGAAAAGCCTCACCCTCCAGCCCCATCAACCCGATGCCATTCAGCATTGGGTGCATCTGCGCCAAAAGCAATGCAAATGGCCCGTCCTCAACAGCGCGCTGCCCTTGAGCACCAACCAACTGCTGGGCAGCACGTCACCCCTTGCCATGCTGGCCCTCAAAGATGACCCTGCCTTGCAATGGTTGTCGGCACAAACCTTTGTGCATCGCAAATACCCGTTTCAAACAGGCAACTTGAGCCAAGGTGTGCGTTACGCCCACGAGAAAATCAGAATTGGCTATTTGTCGGGCGACTTGTGCACCCATGCGGTTGGCCTGTTGATGGCTGACTTGATCGAAGCACACGACAAAAGCAAGTTTGAAATCTTTGCGTTTGACTTCAGCCCCGAAGATGCCAGCGCCTACCGCCTGCGCCTGCGACAGGCTTTTGACCATTTCATCGACATCAAAGCTTACAGCGACGCTGATGCCGCCACCTTGATTCGTCAATGCGAAATCGATGTCCTCATCGACATGCACGGCTTGAGCTCAGGCGCACGTCCTGCCATCTTGGCGCAGCGCCCCTCGCCCATTCAAGCCACCTACTTGGGCTTCATTGGCACCACTGCCATGCCTTGGTTGGACTATGTGATTGCAGATCGTTTTGCTCTGCCAGAGGCCTTGACGCCCTACTTCTGCGAGCAGCCTATTTATGTGGAAGGCTCGTTCATTCCGCTGCACCGCCCCCCCGAGATTCAAGCCCCAGCGAGCCGTGAGGCCTTTGGGTTCACACCCGATCAAACGGTGTTGGCGTGCTTTAACAACATCTACAAAATCACACCTGAGATGTTGGCCTGTTGGATGAAAATTTTGCAGCGCACCGAGCACAGCGTCTTGTGGTTGCTAGATGACAACCCCTGGGCCACACACAACCTCAAACAGCAGGCCACCCAATGGGGGCTGGCACATCGTCTGGTGTTCTCAGGCCGCTGCTCGCATGCCGAGTACCTGGCACGCCTGAATGTGGCAGACCTGTACCTCGACACCTCCCCCTACAACGCGGGCTCAACCGCACGCGATGTGCTCGATGCACAGCTGCCCATGGTCACCTTGAGTGGTCAAACCTTTATTTCACGCATGGCGGGCAGCATGCTGCACGCCGCGAATTTGGACGCGTTGATCACCTACAGCCAAGACGACTACCAACACCGCGTGGTGCAACTGGTCAACGACAAAGACCAACGCACCGCGCTGCGCAAGCGCATGGCCCAAGCTTCAGACGCATGGGCGCATGCGCCGCAGCAATTGGTTCACAGCCTGGAACACCAGTTGGCCGCGTTGGTGGCCAAGCGCTTACAAGCCTAGGGTTTGACGCTGCTCGGTGCTCAACACCGCAATTTGTGAGGCGGTCAGCGCACCAATTTGCGCACTCGTGAAGACCGAGTACTGCTCTGTGCTCAAGGTCGAGATTTGGGCTGTTCTGAATGCCGCCACCTCTTCAGGGGTGAAGCTCGGCACTTGCTGCAAAGTCAAACTTTGAATCTGATCGGTCGTGAAGGCTTGCACCTGCGACGTCGTCATCGCCGCCAAACCACTCGTTGGCAGCACCGCCACCTGCGTGGTTTGTAGTGCCGCAATTTGCGGATTGGTCAGATGACTGACTTGCTGCGCCGACAAAGAGCTGATCTGCAAGGTCGACAAGGCCTGCACCTGAGACGTCGTCAAACCGCCCAGCGCATTTGTTGTGATGGCCTGCAACTGGTTGGGCTGAATCGCGCCCAACTGCGCCGCCCCCAACACCGCCACTTGCACGCTGGAGAGCGCTGCAAAGTCAGCCGTGCTAAAGGCACCCACTTGTTCCGAGGTCATGGCGCCCACCCAAGGCGCACTCAAGGCGCTGATTTGGGCGGTTGACAGGGCCACAATTTGATCCGTGCTCAGGCTCGAGATCACTTGTGTGCTGATGGCATTCAAGTCGCGTGTTTCCAGCGCCGCCATTTGGTCGGTCGACAAACCTTGGAGTTGCACCGAGGTGATCGCGGCCAAATCAGCCACCGTCAACGCCACAATGCTGGCTGTGGGCAAGGCCTGCAATTGGTCACTCGACAAAGCCCCAAACTGTGCCGTGCCCAGCGCGGCCACTTGGGTGGTGGTCATCGCCGCCACTTGGCCCTGTGTCAACGCGGCAATTTGCGCGGTCGACATCGCCGCCACATCAGCAGACTCAATGGCCGCGACTTGGGCGGTTGACAAGGCCACCACTTGCGCCGTGAGCAGCGCGCCAACCTGTGTGGCATTCATGGCCACCACATCATTGGTCGACAAGCCGGCCAAGGCATCGGTCGTCATGGCTTGAAGCTGATCGGTTCCGAGCGCAGCCACTTGGGTCGTAGTGAGTGCCAAGACCTGTGCCGACGACATGGCGCCGACCTGTTGCGTGCTGAGCGCAGCCACTTGTGCGGTGGTCATGGCTGTGACTTGCGTAGGGATCAACACCTCCAACTGAGCCGTCGTCAAGGCACGCACTTGCGCGGTGGACATCGCGGCCAGATCAGCGGTCTCCAAACTTGGCAACACATCGGTGGTCAACGCGGCCACTTGCGCCGTGGTCAAGTTGGCCACTTGTGCCGTGGTCATCGCGACCACTTGCGTTGAAGCCAGATTGCCAATTTGCTCCGTCGTCAAAGCTGCTACCGTGGCCGTTGGCATCGCCGCCATCTGCGCACTGGTCAAAGCCCTGATTTGATCTGACGTCATCGCATTCAAATGGCCTGTGGTCAGGGTGGACACCAGCTGCGTGGACAACGCGGCCACCTGGGTGGTGCTCAAAGCCGTCAATTGGGCGGTTGCCAAGCTGTTGATCTGGGTGCTGCTCAAGCCATTCAACTGAGCCACCGTGAGCTTGGGCACTTGGTCCAAACTCAAGCCCTGCAAGGCCGCAGTGGTGATGGCGGGCAACTGCGTGGTGGTCAAGCTTCTTAACTGTGCGCTCGCCCACACACCCAGTTGTGCAGACGTGAGGCCTGGCAAGTCATTGGTGGCCAGGGCTGCAATTTGGGTGGTGCTCAACGCCTGCACTTGGTCGGTCGACAAGGTGGCGTATTGCGATGAAGTCAAGGCATTGAGCTGAGCCGTCGTGAGCGCCGCAAACTGGGTGTCACTCAACTCTGCCAAATGGGTGGTGGTCAAGGCTGGCAATTGCGTGATCGACAAGCTGGCCACTTGCGCCGTCAGCAGCGACCCAATT
>JAVLFR010000252.1:0-8216 GCA_046052785.1 Limnohabitans sp.
AAGTATTGCCATTTTCTACAGGCGTCATCATGGAGCAACTGCCGCATGACCGCATCATCGCGGGCATGCCAGCGGCCATCGCCGCAGCGGGCCATGCGGCCACCGCCCAGCAATGGGCTGATGCTGCCGAAGGCATCATGACCACCGATACGGTGCCAAAAGCCGCCAGCACCCAAGTGCAAATTGACAGTGCCAAGGTAAGCGTGACTGGCATCAGCAAAGGTGCTGGCATGATTCGTCCCAACATGGCCACGATGTTGGGCTATGTGGCCACTGATGCTTGCGTTGTACCCGAGTTGATGAAAGAACTGTCGTTGGCTCTGGCCGAAGGGTCTTTCAACCGCGTCACCGTAGATGGTGACACCTCGACCAACGACTCGTTCGTGGTCATTGCAACCAACAAGGCGTCACACGCGCCCATCACCAGCTTGGCGAGCGAAGCAGGTCAAGTTTTGCTGCAAGCGATGTTGTCGGTAGCACGCCAGTTGGCGCAAGCCATTGTGCGCGACGGTGAAGGTGCGACCAAGTTCATCACCATTTGTGTGGAGGGTGGACATACCCAAGCCGAGTGCCGTCAAGTCGCTTATGCCATTGCCCATTCACCGTTGGTGAAGACAGCCTTTTTTGCCAGCGACCCCAACTTGGGCCGTATTTTGGCCGCTGTGGGTTATGCCGGTATTGCCGACCTCGACCAGACAGGCATTGATTTGTATTTGGACGATGTGCATGTCGCCATCCAAGGTGGCCGCCATCCTCAGTACCGCGAAGAGGAGGGGCAGCGCGTGATGCAGCAATCTGAAATTACCGTGCGCGTGGTCTTGGGTCGAGGCACCGCTGCCGATACCGTGTGGACATGCGATTTGAGCCACGACTACGTCAGCATCAACGCCGACTACCGCAGCTGATGACAGACCCAATTCACCCCCTAGAGCGTTTGGTGCTTCGTGCGGAAGCACTGATGGTGCGCATTGAGCAGGTGCTCCCTCAACCCATGGCAGAGCCCGATTGGTCTGCCGGTGTGGCCTTTCGCTACCGAAAACGCACAAGTGGACGCGGTGGTTTAGAGCCTGTGCGCCATGTGGCCAAGTTGGGGTTGGCTGACTTGCAAGAGATCGATGTCCAAAAAGAAAAAATCCAACGCAACACCGAGCAGTTTGTGCAAGGTCTGCCCGCTAACAACGTGTTGCTCACGGGCGCGCGTGGTACGGGTAAATCGTCACTCATCAAAGCTTGTTTGAATGAATACAGCCCACAAGGTTTGCGTTTGATTGAAGTGGATAAAGATGACCTGACCGACTTGCCCGACATCATTGAGTTGGTGTCGGAGCGTCCCGAAAAGTTCATGATTTTTTGTGATGACTTGAGCTTTGAAGACGGCGAGCCCGGCTACAAAGCGCTCAAATCTATCTTGGACGGTTCGATTGCTGCAGCGACACCCAATGTGTTGATTTATGCCACCAGCAACCGTCGGCACTTGCTGCCAGAGTACATGAAGGAAAACCTCACCTATACCCACACAGCCGATGGCGAGGTGCATCCGGGTGAGGTGGTGGAGGAGAAAATTTCATTGTCAGAGCGATTTGGCCTGTGGGTGAGCTTTTACCCCTTCACTCAAGACGAATACTTGACCATTGCTGCGCAGTGGCTGGCGTCTTTGGGTGTCAAGCCAGCTGATATAGAACTTGCCAAACCAGAGGCTTTGATTTGGGCCTTGGAGCGCGGATCGCGCAGCGGTCGTGTGGCTTATCAGTTTGCACGCGACTATGCGGGCAAGCACGCGATTTAAGCTATGAGCACTATGGACGTGCGCGTGGTTGACGCCGAGCAACCGCGCTCAGCTGATCGTCACTGGGTTCAGGTGGCGGTGGGTGTGTTGGTTCGCCCAGATGATGCTTTTTTACTCACCAGCCGCCCCACGGGCAAAGCCTATGCGGGTTATTGGGAGTTTCCGGGGGGCAAACTGGAAGCGGGCGAAACGGTTGAGCAAGCCTTGCAACGTGAGCTCAAAGAAGAAATCGGTATCGACATCGAAGATTGCCTGCTGTGGAAAACCACGCGCATCGACTACCCGCATGCCTTGGTACAACTGAATTTTTGTAAAGTCACGCAATGGTCGGGTGACTTGCAAATGCTGGAGTCACAAGCCTTTGCATGGCAGCAACTGCCTGTGAGGGTGCAGCCTGTCCTGCCTGGTACCGTGCCAGTATTGCAGTGGTTGGCTCAAGAGCGCGGCTACACAGCCAGCACACACAGCGCTTGAGCCGCCTATTGGATCGGGGTGTTTTCGAAGTCAGCGTCGTCTTGCGGCGTTGCGTCGGGCAAGCGGTGTTCTTCGTTGGCCCAAGCGCCTAAGTCAATATTGCGACAGCGCTCGCCGCAAAAAGGCCGATACACGTTGGCCGCTTCGTATCGGCTAGGGCCACCGCACTGGGGGCAAACAACGATGCGAACCTCGGCGTGGGTCATGGCTTAGACGCAAAGAGCCATTTCAAAAGGCACGTCATCGGTGCTGTGCTGCAGGCGACCGTCACCATCTTGGCGCATCATGCGCACCCAAATCATCAATCGGTTGCCGCTGATTTCGGGGATGAAGCCCAAGCCAGGGTCAATCGCCACCCGCATGAGTTGGAACTTGCCTTGCGCCAGAGATTGTTGAAATTGCCCGCCTATGGCCATCATTTTTTGCGTGGTGCCAGTGTCTCGCATGAGTGAAAGCAGTAGATTCACAGAGGCTTTCATAGCTTGGAACACATCGAACCATCGCATGATGTCAGCGCGTCGAGCCTCTGGGTTTTGTTGTTGCCACGCGTGGTAAGCCGGCAAGTCAAAGCAGCAAGTGCCGCCCGGAATGGCCACGCGGTTGCGCAGTGCAGAAAGCCATTCGTTGTCGGTGATGTTTTGACCAATTTTTCCCATCGGGCCACTCAGGCCGCTGTAACAGCGATCGATGTTGTCAAGCAACTGTTGTAGAGCAGTTTCAGACACGGATGGGTTACCGCGCAAAGCGTTGAACTGTTGCTTGTGGCGCTCCAAGTCTTTGAGGACGTCAGACTTGAGGTCGGTTCTTCCACCTGCTTCTACCAATTCGAACAAGGTGGTGAGGGCAAAGTGGTTGTCCACAGGATGGTCACGTGCGGCGAGTTCTTCGAACCTTTGAAACAGGTGCTCCAAACGCAAATAAGTGCGCACACGTTCATTAAAGGGATGTTCGTACAGAATCACGCGAAGAACTGGTCAGTTAGGGACATGGTCAATTACGCGAATCATACCCGCTCAGGTGCGCGTGTTGATTGGGCTAAGGCTTCAGTATGGGGAGTTGGCTGACGACGGCTTCTAATGCATCTCGCGTGATGCCATCGTTGTAAATCACCCAATCCGCCGCCGCTAATTTGTGTGCTCGGGAAGATTGGGCGGCGATGATGTTTGCAACGGTTTCGGGCCTCAACCCACTGCGAGCCACAACGCGTTGAATTTGGGTTCCCACCAAGCAATCCAACACCAAAATACGGTCCACCTGAGCGCGCCAGCGCCAACCCGCTTCGATGAGAAGCGGGACGTCAAAGACCAAGGTGAGGTAGCCAGACGCGAGAGCGTCGCGGGCCTGTCGTTGGGTTTCTTGCGCCACCAGTGGGTGGATGATGGCTTCTAAGGTTTGTTTGGCTTGCGGTTGGCTAAACACATGGTCCCGCATGCGATCACGATGAAGTGCCCCATCAGCGGTGACAAACGCCGCGCCAAATGTATCCGCAATAGCAGCCATGGCCGCGCCCTGCGGCGCTGTCATGCTGCGGGCAATGGCATCGGCATCAATCACAGCCGCACCACGCGCCTGCAGCATTTGGCTGACCGTGCTTTTACCGCTGCCAATGCCGCCCGTCAAACCAATGCGAAGAGGGTGAGGCTGGGGGGTCATGACCTCAAGTCTAGTCAAAAATCACCAGCCCATCCACAGCGCTATGGCGTCGATGCCAATGATGGCCACCACGCAGCCCGCAACCGCTAAAAACGGCCCAAAAGGCACGTAGCCATCGTCGCGCAAGCGGTGGGTGAACTTGAGTGACAAGCCCACCAGGGCGCCGCTCAAACTGGCCAACATCACCAGCGGTAACAAGGCCAATGGCCCGAGCCAAGCGCCAAGCGCTGCAAGCAGTTTGAAGTCCCCCGCACCCATGCCTTGCTTGTCGGTGATGCGTTCAAACGCAGTGGCCACGACCCAGAGTGAGGCATAACCAAACACGGCGCCCCAAACCGATTGCGACAAAGGTAAGCTGAGCCAGCCCAAGGCGCTGGCCATGAGACCCCCCCAAACTAAGCCCAGTGTGAGGTCATCGGGCAGCAGCGTGGTTTGCCAGTCCATCACAGACAAGGCGAGCAGCACGGTGACAAAGCCAGCCCAACAAAAGCCCGTGGCATTTAAGCCCCAGTGCCACGTGCAGAGTAGCCAAAGCAAGCCTGTGGTGAGCTCGATCACGGGGTAAAGCATGCCGATGGGGTGGTTGCAAAAACTGCAACGTCCTTTGAGCCAAGCAAAGCTCACTAATGGAATGTTGTGCCACACCTTGAGAGGGGTTTGGCACTGAGGGCAGTGTGAGGCAGGCCAACACAGATCGAAGCGTGGCGCATCATCTTCGTTGAGGTGTTCGGCCATGACCATACGGGGCATGCGGTGGATTACCACGTTCACAAAACTGCCGATCAGCAACCCAAAGCCAAACACCAAGGCCATCTGCCAGGTCATACCACTTGCCCCATTTGAAAAATTGGAAGATACAAAGCCATCACCAAGCCGCCAATCAGCAAACCCAACACCACCATGATGAAAGGTTCTAAGAGTGTAGACAGTCGCGCAACGGTTGTGTCCACCTCGTGTTCGTAATGTTCGGCGGTTTTCTCCAACATCTGGTCGAGCGCACCCGACTCCTCGCCAATGGCACACATCTGTTCCACCATCATTGGAAACAAGCCTGCTGTGTCCTTGATGGCGTTGGACAAGGATTGACCTTGGATGAGCTGAGTTTGAATGGTTTGCGTGGCCGCTTGAAAGAGCAAATGGCCCGTCACACCCTGCACTGCTGCTAAGGCCTCGGTCAGCGGCACACCGGCGGCAAACAGAGTGGCCAGGGTGCGCGTCCATCGAGCCGTACAGGCATGCCGAATGAGCTGGCCCGCGATCGGCAGACGAAGCAGCAGTCGGTGCAAGTTGCGCCGCCAACTGATGCGGTGCTGAAATTGGCGCTGCAGCCCCCAAATTAGCAAGACGCTCACCGCCCCCAACCAAACTCCATAGTGCTGAAGGCACTCGCTCAGTGCGATGACCACGCGTGTGAGCCATGGCAACTCCGCGCCAAAAGAAGCAAAAATGTTTTGAAATGCAGGCACGACAAACAGCATGATCAGAATCAACACGCTGGCTGCAATCCCGATGACTGCTGTGGGATAAATCAGTGCTGAGCGGATCGTGGCACGCAAGGCCTCTGACTTCTCCATATGACGTGCCAAACGCTCCAGCAGGGTATCTAACATGCCAGCCAACTCACCCACGGCCACCAGGTTGCAATACAGTGCATCAAACACCTGGTGTTGTCGCAGGGCTTGGTTCAATGCAGCGCCGCCCTCGATTTGGGTGCGCAAGTCGTGAATGATTGTTTTCAAAGTGGCGTTACTTTCGCTGCGCTCCAAAATGTCAAAAGCTTGCAACAAGGGCACACCCGCTTGCAACAACGTGGCGAGTTGGCGTGTGAATTGGGTGAGGTCACGCGCGGACACGTGCGACTGGGTTTGAAACGAGAGCCAACTCGGTAGGTCGAATTGACGTTGAATGCGCGTTGCCCGAATCCGCAGTTGTTTGAGTTCGTGTGTGACTTCTGCGTGGCTATGCGCATGCACGACGCCGTTTTGAATTGCGCCTTGGCGGTCAATGCCCTGCCAGGCAAAGCGGTGCTTAACCATCGTGGGTGAGCGCCATGACCTCTTCGACCGAGGTGATGCCTTGCAACACTTTGAGCCATCCTGATTGGCGTAAGGTGCGCACGCCTTCAACCGCAGCTTGGCGTGACAGTGTTTGAGCATCACTGTCGCGCAGAATAAGGGTTTGCAGGGTCTCGCTGATGGGCATGACTTGGTACAGGCCAATGCGCCCTTTGTAGCCTTTGTCGCAGACCTCACAGCCAATCGCCATGCAGGGACAGGCTTGCGCACGTAAGTGGGCTGGCATGGCCACTTGGTCTTGCGCGCTGAGATGGCTGAATAAGAAGTCAATTTCAGCGCTATCCATGGGGCGTTTGCACTGCTCGCACAAGCGACGCACCAAGCGCTGCGCGGTGATCAAGCTCACACTGGCTGCCACGTTGAAGGCCGCCACGCCCATGTGACGCAAGCGTGCCAAGGTGCCTGGCGCATCATTGGTGTGCAAAGTGGACAAAACCAAGTGACCCGTTTGTGCCGCCTGAATGGCGATTTCGGCGGTTTCCAAATCACGAATCTCACCCACCATGATCACGTCTGGATCTTGTCGCAGCAAAGCGCGCAAGATGGTGGCGAAGGTCAAGCCGGCGCGCTCATTGATGCTGACTTGGTTTGCGCCGGGCAAGTAAATTTCAGAGGGGTCTTCCACCGTAGAAATATTGACCTCGGTGCGGTTGAGCAGTTCAAGGCAGCTGTAGAGAGATAAGGTTTTGCCAGAGCCCGTGGGGCCTGTCATGAGAATCAAGCCATGCGGTTGCCCCAAGGCCTTCACCAGTTTGGCTCGGTCATCGGGTTCATAGCCTAGAGCCGCCAGGCCAGGGCGCTCACGGCTGAAATTCAAAATCCGCACCACGATTTTTTCGCCATGCAGCGTGGGCAATGAGCTGACGCGTAAATCCATCAACTGCTGACGGTAGGGGTATTGAATTCTTCCGTCTTGCGGCACACGCTTTTCAGCAATGTCCATACGCGCCAGCACTTTGAGACGTGACACGATGGCATCTCTCAGCGACAACGCGGGCGTAGCAGCCACGCGTAACAAACCATCGATGCGAAAGCGTGCTCGAAAGAAATTCTCACCGCTTTCAAAGTGCACATCGGATGCGCCTTGAGAAAGCGCCTGATGCATTAATTCGTCCAGTAATTTAACAGCAGTGTCGGGCGGCGCAGCCATAAAATCTCCCATTAAAAGATCGCGTGAGTTTTACGTCCTGATGGTCTTTGTGTGCGAGTTGATATTAAAAAACAAAGCGAGCCTCGCTTAATTTTTCGCATAGCGGTGGATATGCCACTGGGAACCTTTTTACATAGGATGAATTTAATTGAAATGATTAAATTGATATTTCAAAAGCGGCTCGAACAGGCACACTGACCGCCAAAGGCCTAGTTTGGCAGTGGGTTAAGTTACTGTGTGGTGTGTCAATTAATATTGATCTAAATCAATATAATAAATACCCCGTATATTTCGGGTTATTTACTCTGGAAATATGTTTACAATATAGTTTTTGTTGAACATATTAAATAGGAATATATCTCATGGCACGTACAACTGTTGCAAATCAATTGGCCGCTATTCGTAAACAGCGCGAGTTGTTGGATAAAAAAGAGCAAGCCTTGAAATCAAAGTCGCATGACAAGGTTCTGGCAACAATTGCCAGCATGGCCAAAGAGGCTGGTTTGACCGCTGCAGATATTTCAAAAGCCTTGGCTGTGGCCAAACCGAGCAAAGCCACGAAAAAACCCAAAGCCGCCCAAAAAGGGGCTTTGGCGGGTAAAAAGGTTGCGCCTAAATACCGCAACCCTGCTAACCCTGAGCAAACTTGGACGGGGCGCGGCGTTTCACCAACTTGGGTGCAAGCGTTGAAGGCGGCTGGCACGCTTGAGGCTGCTTTGATTGCACCAGTTGACGCTACAACTGCTGCTGCCTAATTGAAATATTGCCTAGGCCCAACCATGCCTGCTGTTAAATTCATTGTTTGTGCCTTTGCGCTGGTCGGGTTTGCTGCATCGGCGAAACCGATCGGCAGTTATCCCACAATCCACTTAAGCGAATTACCAGACCCACTTCGCTCGGTGTGGAAAGAGCTAAAGCCAGAAATGAATCAAAACAGTCATTGTGCGGCGGCCTTTGACGGCCATTCGGATGGCGAGAAGATGGTGTTGCGCTGTTCCATTCATATCAAAATGTCTGTCGAAGGCGAGCGTCGCGCCATGCGATATTGCGAAGAGCAGCGTGCGGAGCGGGGCATCCG
>JAVLFR010000253.1:0-5359 GCA_046052785.1 Limnohabitans sp.
GCATCACGGCGATTGCGCTGGCGACGCTGGGTGCCACGTTGTTTTTTGGCTTTTTCAAGGCGCTCGCGGGTGCGCTTGATGGCATCGTTGATCATCCGACGGTCCAACTCAATCTGGGTTTCGCCAGGACCGCCACGCATGCCGATCCCTCCGCTTTGACGCTCCAAGTGTGACCAACGGCGTACCAAGCGGGTACTGAGGTACTGCAGCTTAGCCAGCTCAACTTGCAACTTGCCCTCGTGGCTGCGGGCGCGTTGGGCGAAGATTTCCAAAATCAGCAAAGTGCGGTCGTTCACGGCCACGCCCATATGGCGCTCCAGGTTGCGCTGCTGCGCAGGACTGAGCGACTGGTCAAACAAAATTTCTGAGGCGCCGTGCAACAGGGCCAGCGCTTTGATTTCGTCCGCTTTGCCGCTGCCCACAAACAAGGCTGCATCGGGGGCTTTGCGCTTGCAGGTAATACGGGCCACGGGCTTCAAGCCTGCGGTTTCAGCCAGCAAGCCCAACTCTTCGAGCGCGCTATCAAAGTGTGGCAAGCCAAAGTCCACGCCCACCAAAATGGTGAGCCCAGCGATGAGTGGAGGTGTGTCGGTCAATCGGTCGATTTTAAAAAAGAGGCGTAAAAAAAGGGCTGGATCAGCCCTTTTGCAGAGCGTTCAAGCTCAGACTTCTGGCGAGCTGCCTGTGCCGTCAGTTGGATTGAAGTTCACGGCACGCCCTGGCACGATGGTCGAGATGGCGTGTTTGTAGACCATTTGCGTCACGGTATTGCGCAGCAAAACCACGTATTGGTCAAACGATTCAATCTGGCCTTGCAGCTTGATGCCGTTGACCAAATAAATGGATACGGGCACATGTTCGCGGCGCAGGATGTTCAAAAATGGATCTTGCAACAGTAAGCCTTTGTTCTTTGAGTTGTCGGTGTTCACGATATTCTCCGTGTCTGGTAGGTTGAAAGAAAACCCACGTTACCACAGAGCCCGAAGCCCCTTGGTCTCAGTCGTCTTTGCCAGCGTAGGGGTTATTGGAAGTCTTCATCTCTATGCGCAAGGGCGTACCTTCTAAATTAAAGGCCTTGCGAAACCGCCCCTCTAAGAACCGTTTGTAGGTCTCAGTCACGTGCTCTAGCGAGTTACCGTGAATCACAATGATGGGCGGATTCATGCCACCTTGGTGGGCATAGCGCAACTTGGGGCGGTACATGCCACCTCGCTGAGGTGACTGAAATTGCACGGCTTCGAGCAACAAACGCGTGAGCAAAGGCGTTGGCATTTTGCACATGGCCGCCTTATGGGCTTGGGCGATGGCGCCCCACAAGGGCCCCAAACCCTGGCGTTTTTTGGCAGAAATGAAGTGCATGGCGGCGAACTTCAAAAATGGCAAGCGGGTTTCAATCGAGCGCATCAGCAATTCACGCTGGTAGGCGTCCACAGCATCCCATTTGTTCACCGCTACCACCACAGCGCGGCCGCTTTCCAAAATATAGCCCGCAATGTGCGCATCTTGGTCGGTCACCCCCTGCGTGGCGTCGAGCAAAAGCAAGACCACATTGGCCGACTCAATCGCTTGGAGGGTTTTGACCACCGAGAACTTTTCGATGGCTTCAAAGACCTTGCCTTTGCGGCGCAAGCCGGCTGTGTCGATGAGCTCAAACATCTGGCCGTTGCGCTCAAACGGCACGCTGATGGCGTCACGGGTGGTGCCGGGCATGTCAAACGCCACCAAGCGCTCTTCACCCAGCCAGGTGTTGATCAGGGTGGATTTGCCCACATTGGGGCGTCCCGCCACAGCCAGTTTGATGATGCCGTCGTCGGCATTCAGATCTTCATCATCAGGGTCTGCCAAATTCAAGGGGGCCAACGCACTGGCCATCATGTCGCGAATGCCTTGGCCGTGTGAGGCGGAGACGGGGAGCACTGGCCCCAAGCCCAACTCGTAAAACTCGACCAGTTGCGCGCCCTCTTTCATGCCTTCGGCTTTGTTGGCGACCAATATCGTGGGTTTGCCCAAACGACGCAGGTAGTTAGCAATGTCGTGGTCTTGCGCCGAAATGCCGCCACGGGCATCCACCACAAACACCACCACATCAGCTTCAGCCACGGCTTGCTGGGTTTGCCGGGCCATTTCTTTGTAAATGCCTTGATCGGCCGTGGGCTCAAAGCCACCCGTGTCGATGACGATGAATTCGTGTTTATCAAAACGCGCGTTGCCATAGTGACGATCGCGGGTCAAGCCCGCAAAGTCAGCCACGATCGCATCACGCGATTTGGTCAGCCGGTTAAACAACGTGGACTTGCCCACGTTAGGGCGGCCCACCAGGGCCAATACGGGTTTCAAAATAGAGTCCTTAAACGTCCCATTTACGGGATTTGCAGGCCCGTGACGCGACCCTCGCGCGAGACCACCACATAGCGCGAGCCTGCCATCACTGGGGCCGTCGCCAATTCTTCGGCGTCAAGTTTGATGCGGTTGAGCAAAGCCCCGTCCGCCAAGGACAACAGATAGAGCCAACCCCCGTTGTCCGCCACCAGCACCCCACGGGAAGTGACCAATGGCGCGCTCAGGCTGCGGTATTTCA
This sequence comes from Limnohabitans sp., assembly GCA_046052785.1. Taxonomy (GTDB): domain Bacteria; phylum Pseudomonadota; class Gammaproteobacteria; order Burkholderiales; family Burkholderiaceae_C; genus Limnohabitans. The sequence continues at coordinate 2,579 of JAVLFR010000253.1, forward strand.
AACGTTCGGTATCCCAAAGGCGCTCACCATTGACGCGGCTCCAAGCTTGCACCACGCCATTGGACAACGGGGCTACCACAAGCGTTTCATTGCCACTCACGCCCATTTCACCATTGGAGGGACGGGTCCACAGCCCAAGACTGCGCTCAGCATTGACACAGCCAATCGCAGATTGAAAGGCGCGCACACAAACCACATCGCCAACACGGTCAAACGGCGCGACCAAATCCACCAAGCGCTCAATGTCATTGGTACCGCGGGGTGTCGCGATGGCGGACTCCCAACGAATCACACCCGTGTTGGGGTCCAGACCTGCCAAGCGACCAGACAAACCAACCAGCAAGGTGTTTTTGAATGCCAACAGCACGCCAGCTTGCTTCAACACCAAGGGCTCGCCTGGACGCTGTTGAAGCCACAACTGACGCCCTGTGGCGCCATCAAAAGCAATCACTGAGCGGTCCGCCGTCAGCACAAACACGCGGGCACCCGCTACCAAAGGGGCTGTGAAAGATTGGGCTGGCAAGCTCTTGCGCCACTGCACTTTGCCATCTTGCAACACAACCAACTCATTGTTGCGCGTCACCACAGCCAGCTGTTGGCCATCGCTGCCCACACCTGCAGAAATGGCCTGGTCCAACTTGATCCGCCAAATATCCTTGCCAGTGGATGCATCCAAAACAGCCACCACGCCCTGACCATTGGCCAAGGCAAGGCGGTCGTCGCGAGCCGAGACCACCAAGGGAAAATCGACCCGACCCACGTTGGCTGTCCAAACAGTGCGCACCTCTTGCAAAACGCTCACACCCTGAATTTCAGTGGGTTTGTTGCGTGTCGGCCCCGAGCAAGCGACCAAGGCCAAGCTAAAGACCATCAACGCCATACGCGCCAAAGGTGAGTGGCTAAAGATTTTCATAGGTTTCACTTCAAGCGCTCCGCAGCAGATTGTTCCTCAGGGTCCTCACCCAAAGCAGCCAACTTCACAGCCACCAAGCGGCGGTACTCCGCGTTAGGCTCGAAGCCCTTCCAAGCACTCTTGTAGTGTTGAATCGCTTGAGCGGGTTGGGCTTGTAACATGGCCAAGTCACCCAAACGGTCCGCCATCAGTGGCGCAAAGGCATCAGGTGTTTTAGCACTCAGTTGTTGGCGCGCTTCGTCATAGGCTTTGTCCTCGACCAATAAAGCCGCCAAACGTAAGCGCGCCATGGATTGGTAGCCCTCGTCGCTGGCTTCTTTGATGACCCAAGCCAGCTGGGCTTTGGCATCGGCTTTGCGGTCTTTGTCGTTGTAAACCCGCGCAGCCAACAGCGCCGCTTGCTGCGCATAGGTGGTGCTGGAAAACTTGTCTTTGATGTCACTGACCGAACGCTCGAGCAAAGCCATGTCGCCAACTATGGCGGATCGCTCCACAGTGTCATACAAAGCCGCGGCTTGCGAAGCTTGTTTGACGCTATGCGATTGCCAGCCCATCCAAGCGGCGTAACCACCCAAGACAAGAATAAGCACCCAAGAAATGAGGTTACCCCAGCGGTTCCAAAAGTGCTTGAACTCATCGAGTTGTTCTTGTTCTTCGAGGTCGAGAGGTGATGCCATGGTGATAAAAGGTTGACTTTAAAAATTTAGCGAATTGTAGGGCGCAGCTTGGTCAAGCCAAGGATTGAGGCTGGGCCGCGGCCTGCGCAAGCTTGACAGAAACGCATTCGGGCAGATGGGTCAAAGCCACTGCCTCTTGGGCGCCTGCGCCATCGCGCAACGCCTTGAGGGTGACTTCACCGCGGGCCAACTCGTCACTCCCAAAAATCAGGGCCAACTGGGCGCCACTGCCATCGGCTTTTTTAAACTGGGACTTCATGCTGCCCATGCCCTCGCCTGTACCCGCGTGCATTTGAACAGACACCCCTTGGGCACGCAGGATTTGGATGGTTTTGAACACAAGTGGCAAAGCTGCCGCATCAGGCACGATCGCATACACATCAGGCCCAGCAGGTTGAGGCAAGCTGCCCTGTTCTTTGAGCAACTCGAGCACACGCTCCACACCCAAAGCCCAACCCACGGCGGGTGCAGGCTTGCCGCCAACTTGCGCCATCAAATAATCGTAGCGACCCCCACCACAAATCGTGCCTTGCGAGCCCAGGCGATCGGTCACGAACTCAAACACAGTGAGGTTGTAGTAGTCCATACCACGCACCAAGCGTGGGTTGATGCGATAGGACACACCGCTGGCATCCAAAATAGCGCGCACCGCATTGAAGTGGGCCAACGACGCGTCGCCCAAAAACTCCATCAACTTGGGCGCGGCCTCCACCACGGCTTGCATAGCTGGATTCTTGGTGTCCAAAATGCGCAGGGGGTTGGTGTGCAAGCGACGTTTGGCCTCTTCGTCTAATACGTCGAGATGGGCTTCTAAGTATGCAATCAAGGCCGCGCGATGCGCCGCCCGCTCATGGGGTTGACCCAAACTGTTGAGCTCCAAGCGCACCTCTTGCAGACCCAGCTCTTGCCAAAGCGTGGCGGCAAGCAAAATGAGTTCGGCATCCACCTCGGCACCCGCAAAGCCCAAGGCTTCGGCACCGATTTGGTGGAACTGACGGTAACGCCCACGCTGGGGTCGCTCGTGACGGAACATCGGACCCATGTAATACAAGCGTTTGCCGCCGTCGTACAGCAAGTTGTGCTCGATCGCCGCCCGCACCACGCCTGCCGTTGCCTCAGGTCGCAAGGTGAGTTGCTCACCTGTCTCTTATACACATCTGACGCTGCCGACGATCTTACGCGTGTAGATCT
>JAVLFR010000254.1:0-8945 GCA_046052785.1 Limnohabitans sp.
GGAAGATCGTCGGCAGCGTCAGATGTGTATAAGAGACAGGCTCGATGTGTCTCGCTTGATGGAGGTGTCTGGCACCCTGCAAGAGGGGGAGGATTATTTAGATGCAGCGCAATTCGCCATCAAATCAGGCCTGCCTTATGAAGCTTTGCGTTTTTTAGATCAAGGACAAGCCGAGGGTTTGCTTAAGGGCGCTTGGGCTGAAAATGCGGTCAAACTCAAACAACAAGCGCAACAACGCGCGGCTGAGGATGACAAAGCCCTTAAGTCACTGACTGTCGCAACTGACAATGGATCCATGTTGGTGCAGCTTGGCGATGTGCTGTTGTCCAAGGGGCAATGGCACGAGGCGGCTGAGGCTTACCAAAAGGCACTTGCAAAAGGAGGGCTCAAGCGCGAGGGTGAAGCGCGCTTGCACTGTGGCATCGCACTGATCAAGGCCAAGCAGAATGATGCCGCCAAATCGATGTTGCAAACTGTGACCGGGGACGCGTCTTACGAGCTAATGGCCACTTTGTGGATCTCACTTGCAAAATGACGCCCTATGATGGGAAGGTATTTAAGTGGTGAAACCTAATTCCAAACCCATGGCCAGTTCAGACAACGACAAACGCAAGATTCAAATGATTGACATCGCTCGCATGGCGGGCGTTTCTACCTCAACTGTCTCGCGCGCCTTGAACGGCAGCTCATTGACAAATGACGAGACCCGTCAGCGCATCATCGAACTTGCCCGTTCGCTCAATTACACCATCAACCAAAGCGCAAAAAACTTGCGGATGGGTGACAACCGCACCATTGGTGTTGTGATTCCGTATGACAAAAAAACCCGGCAACACATTTCAGATCCGTTTTTCTTGGGCATGCTCGGTAGTTTGGCTGATGCTTTGACAGATCGCAATTACGACTTGTTGCTTTCGCGTGTCGATGCAGACCATTTAGACGACATGGCCGCTTTGTATGACACAGGACGCGCCCGTGGCCTCATCGTGATTGGTCAATGGGGCCATCATGATCAATTGAATGAATTGGCCCGTCGCCATGTGCCGATCACAGTGTGGGGCGCACAGTTACCCCGTCAAATGTATTGCAGCGTAGGCAGTGACAACGTGTCGGGTGGTGCGTTGGCGACTGAACACTTATTAGGTCTAGGCAGGCGTCGCATTGTCTTTATGGGAGATGTGGACATGCCAGAAGCCGCGCAACGTCATGAAGGGTATTTGCTCGCACACCAAAAATTTGGCGTGGAGGTTGACCCTCGGCTTTATATCAAGTCACCGTTTACTGCGGAAGAAGCTCAGGCTGCCTTGCACACATTTTTAAATAGTAACGTGGCCTTTGATGCAATTTTTGCAGCAAGTGATCTGATTGCGATTAACGCCATGGGCGTCCTCAAAGGCCAGGGTGTTTCAGTTCCAGAGCAGGTGAGTGTCGTCGGCTATGACGACATAGATATGGCCTCTCACAGCTTCCCACCCCTGACGACAGTTCGTCAGCCAATCGATGTGGCTGGTGGTATGTTGATGGATTCCTTACAAGAAGTCTTGGATGGACACATGGCTGAATCTAAACATTTGCCCACATCCTTGGTGATTCGCGGATCTACCTTGTAGGGAGTTCGCCGTGATTCACACCTTGCGGGATGCCATCGGCGTATTTGACTCAGGCGTAGGCGGTTTGTCCGTCTTGCGTGCCATCCACGCTGCCTTGCCGCATGAGCATTTGGTTTATGTGGCTGACTCTGGTCACGCACCGTATGGCGACCAATCTGAAGCGCACATCACCCAACGCACCCTCACCGTAAGCAACTGGCTTGCAGAGCAGGGCGTGAAGGGCATCACCATTGCCTGCAACACGGCCACGGTGGTGGCGGCTAAAACCTTGCGTGAAAACATGCATTTGCCCGTGGTGGCCATTGAGCCTGCCATCAAACCCGCTGTCGCGCTCACCCGAAGTGGTGTGGTGGGTGTGTTGGCCACGCGCCAAACCGTGCAAAGCGCCTCAGTTGCTAGCTTGGTTGAGCGCTATGGTGCAAATAAACGCATCTTGCTGCAAAGCTGCCCAGGTCTTGTTGAGCAGGTTGAACGAGCTGATTTGCACAGTCCTGAAACCGAGGCCTTGCTGCGCCAATTCATCACGCCTTTATTAGAGCAAGGTGCTGATACCTTGGTGTTGGGTTGCACGCACTATCCATTTTTACGAGACACCATTCAGCGCGTGGCGGGCGACCACATCATGCTGCTCGACCCTGCCGAAGCCGTGGCGCGAGAGTTGTCCCGCCGTTTATCCGACACCGGAGGGCAGTCGCGTCACGCAGCGCCAGGCCAAGTGCAGTTTTTCAGCTCAGGCGATGTGGCGCAGGCGCAAACTGTGATGTCTCATCTTTGGGGGGCGTCGCTCACGGTGCATGCCTTGCCTTGATGCGCTGCCGATAGCCCCGCGAACCTGAAGGAATGGGGCTAACCCTTACACTCTTAGCCTCATGAATGCTTACGCCGACGTCTCCCTTTTCCCCCGCAACGCCAAGCCGCTAAACAGTTACCGCAAATACTGGGCAGCCCGCTTTGGCACGGCTGGGTTTTTGCCGATGTCGCGCGAGGAAATGACCCAGCTCGGTTGGGACAGCTGCGACATCATCATCGTCACTGGCGACGCCTATGTGGACCACCCGAGTTTTGGCATGGCCGTGATTGGTCGCATGCTCGAGAACCAAGGGTTTCGAGTGGGCATCATTGCCCAGCCCGATTGGCAAAGCGCCGATCCGTTCAAAGTGCTGGGCAAACCGAACCTGTTTTTTGGCGTGACTGCTGGCAACATGGATTCCATGATCAACCGTTACACAGCTGATCGCAAAATTCGCACTGACGACGCCTACACGGCTGGCGACATCGGTGGCAAGCGTCCCGACCGCGCTGCGCTGGTTTACAGCCAACGCTGTAAGGAGGCTTACAACGATGTGCCTATCGTGTTGGGCGGTATCGAAGGCTCTCTGCGTCGCATTGCACACTACGACTATTGGTCAGACAAAGTGCGCCGCTCCATCGTGGTGGACAGCAAATGCGATTTGCTGCTGTACGGTAATGCCGAGCGCGCCATTGTGGAAATTGCCCACCGATTGGCCGCTAAAGAGCCCGTGCAAGACATCACCGATGTGCGCGGCACAGCTTTTGTGCGCCGCGAAACGCCTGAAGGTTGGTTTGAAATTGACTCCTCAAGCATTGATGCGCCGGGCAGGGTCGAGGCCCATGTCAACCCGTATTTGATGGTGAGCGATCAAGCCAAAGTCCAAGGCGAAACCTGCGCACGTGAAGACGAAGCCAATGCCGTGGCCGATGCGGTGAATGCACAAGTCGGGGCGAAGGCCAGTGATTCGGGCTTCACCATTTCTAAGTTGAACTTTGTCCCCAATCCCAACTTGCCGGCCTTACAAGGCAAAGGCAAGCTCAAAGTGCCGCCGCGTGAACGCAGTGTGATTCGTCTGCCCGCTTTTGAGCAAGTTAAATCCGACCCGGTGCTCTACGCTCACGCCAATCGCGTGCTGCATTTAGAAACCAATCCTGGCAATGCCCGTGCTTTGGTGCAAGCCCACGGCGAGGGTCACACGGCCCGTGATGTGTGGGTGAATCCTCCGCCTATTCCTTTGACCACTTCTGAGATGGATTTGGTGTTCGACTTGCCCTATGCCCGCAGTCCGCATCCGATTTATGCCGACGAGCATGGCGGCCATGATGGCGTCACCAAAATCCCCGCGTGGGAAATGATTCGCTTTAGTGTCAACATCATGCGCGGTTGTTTTGGCGGTTGCACATTTTGCTCCATCACCGAACACGAAGGCCGCATCATCCAGAGCCGTAGCGAAGACTCGGTGATTCGCGAGATTGAAGACATCCGTGACAAAGTGCCTGGCTTCACCGGCGTTATTTCCGACCTCGGTGGCCCCACGGCCAATATGTACCGCATTGGTTGCAAGACCCCTGAGATTGAGGCTGCTTGCCGCAAACCCAGCTGTGTGTACCCAGGCATTTGTCAAAACCTCAACACCGATCACAGCTCACTCATTCACATGTACCGCCGCGCGCGTGAGTTGAAGGGTGTGAAGAAAATTTTGATTGGTTCGGGTTTGCGTTACGACTTAGCGGTCAAGTCACCCGAGTATGTGAAGGAACTGGTGCAACACCATGTGGGCGGTTATCTCAAAATCGCGCCTGAACACACCGAGGGCGGGCCACTGTCGAAGATGATGAAGCCTGGCATTGGCAGCTACGACAAGTTCAAACAGATGTTTGACAAGTACAGCGCTGAGGTGGGCAAAAAACAATTCCTCGTGCCTTACTTCATCGCGGCTCACCCTGGCACCAGCGACGAAGACATGATGAACTTGGCCTTGTGGCTCAAGCGCCATGGCTTTCGTGCAGACCAAGTGCAAACCTTTTATCCCAGCCCCATGGCCACGGCCACGGCCATGTACCACTCAGGCCGCAACCCCTTGGGCCGCGTGACCCGCACCAGTGAGAGTGTGGACATCGTGCGCGGTGAGCGCCGCCGTCGTTTGCACAAAGCCTTTTTGCGCTACCACGATGCCAACAACTGGCCTTTGTTGCGCGAGGCCCTGAAGGCTATGGGCCGTGCTGATTTGATTGGTAATGGCAAGCAGCATTTGATTCCCACCTTCCAGCCACAAACAGATGGTGGTTACACCAGTTCGCGGCGCAAGAACAGCACGGGTGTCGCCAAAGGCCGTTTGTTGACGCAACATACAGGTTTGCCGCCGCGCACGAAAAAGTAACGTTGTCGATTAACGACTGCGCGACTTCATGGCCCGCTCCACCTCACGCTTGCCTTCGCGGTCTTTGATGGTGTCGCGCTTGTCGTGCTCGGCCTTGCCTTTGGCCAATGCGATGTCGCATTTGATCTTGCCGTTTTTCCAGTGCAGATTGATGGGCACCAAGGTGTGACCTTTTTGTTCAACCTTGCCAATCAGGCGTTTAATTTCGTCTTTTTTGAGAAGCAGTTTCTTGGTGCGAACATTGTCGGGGTTGACGTGGCTAGACGCAGTGTGCAGGGGGTTGATTTGGCAACCGATCAAAAACAGCTCGCCGTTGCGCACCACCACGTAGCCATCGGTGAGTTGCACCTTACCTTCTCGGGCAGATTTGACCTCCCAGCCTTCAAGCACCATACCAGCCTCAAACTTTTCTTCGAAAAAATAGTTGTAGGCAGCTTTTTTGTTGTCAGCGATGCGTGAGGACGTTGCAGGTTTTTTGGTAGCCATTGAGTTGATGTGGGGACGGTAGAGCTTCTTACAATATGGTCCATTCTATGAAAACCGTACACAAGTCTGTTTTGATCTGGTTCAGCGCTGAGGAAATGTTTGCGCTGGTCACCGATGTTGCCCGATATCCCGAGTTCTTGCCTTGGTGTGATCGAGCGGGTGTGCGTGAAGGCCATGCCCACGGCATGACGGCTGAAGTAGGCATGACCTTTGGCGGATTTCACAAAAGCTTCACCACGCGCAATACCCACATTGAAGGTCGTCAAGTCAAACTTGAGCTGGTGGATGGCCCCTTCAAGCACCTGGATGGCACTTGGGACTTTCACCCTCTGCTCGATCCCAACACCCAAGAGCCCCAACGCGCTTGTCGCATTGAGTTAACGTTGAATTATTCGTTTGACAGCATGTTTGGCGCTTTGGTCGGCCCCGTGTTCGACAAGATTGCAGCCACCTTGGTAGATGCCTTTGTCAAGCGGGCAGAGCAGGTTTACCACGCATGAACGTGATGACAGGCGCTGCAGACCTCCACATTACTGTGATGTACTCGCCCGCACCCCGCGTGGTACACGAGCGTGTACTCGCCCTGAGCATGGGGACCACGGTGAGTCAAGCGCTGGAGCTTTGTGGCTTGTTGTCCGAATGCCCCGAGATTGATCTAAATCAGTCTGACGCTTTCATGGTGTGTATATGGGGCAAAAAAATCAGCCCCGACCATGTGCTGCGCGATCTAGACCGTATCGAGATTTGCCGTGCGCTTACCGTCGACCCCAAGGTGGCGCGGCGTGAGCGCTTTCAAAAACAAGGCACAAGCCGCGCTGGTTTGTTTTCTAAGCGCCGCGAAGGCGCGAAACCTGGCTACTGATCATGACGCAAATCCTATGGCCCACTTGCGGCTACACGCTGCTGACGCAAAATTCTGCGGGCCATTTGTTGGTGACCGATGATTTTTTGCGCTTCTTGTTGGAGCGCCCTGAACTGGCCCCCATCGAGACTTCTTGCGACGCTGAAATAGCTTTGCACCACAGCTTGGTCGAACAGCCACGTCGCGAGGTAACTGCCCAAGAATTAGAAAAGCTGGCCGATAAGGATGCTGTTGACAACTACGCCGTCTGGCTGCGCTTTCGCCAGCGTATCACGCTGCTGCCCACGCTTGAGGCCAGCTACCTTGCTTTATTCAAAGGTGAGGGCGTGGATGTGCCGCCGCTGTTGGTGCAGCACATCACGCACATCTTGCTGCGTCACGTGTTGGGTCAAGCGCCTACAGCCATGCAAGCCCGCGCAGCCGAGTTGCTGATGCGCACCCAAAAAGTCACCGTCCTTGAAGATGGCGCGGTGATGGCCGCTGACGACGAAACGGTCGAGCGTCATGCCACACAAAGCAGTTTCGGCTCTATTGGCGAATTACTCAAACAAGGTGGCATCAAGCTGCGCAGCGTGGACTTGGATGTGCTGACGGAGGACAACCTAGACGCCTATTGGCCCCGCAGTGAGAGTTTTGACTGGGTGGTCAGCCTCAACCGTGGTCAGCCTGCTTTGAGCGCGCTGTGCGAGGTCATGGCCAAGTGGGTCCAACACTTCTTGGGGGTGCAGGTGCGCATTCAAACCGAGCGGGAAATCAACGACGATCACTGGGTCTGGCATGTGGGCCTCGACGCACAAGCCAGCGGTGTGTTGAACGACCTCTACCAAGGGAAAGAGGTTGATGCAGACCGAATGGAACGCTTGCTTTGCTTGTTCAAACTCGAGTTCGTAGAGCCCAACGACATGTTGGCCGAAGTGCGCGGCAAGCCCGTTTACCTTGCGATGGCGGTGGATGCCCACCAGCGCTTAAAGCTCAAGCCGCAAAACTTGCTGCTCAATTTGCCGCTGGCCAAGCGCTCATAAAAGCTGCCGAGCCTTACCGGCCGATAGCCCGTATGCGCTCAATTTCAATCCAAGCGCTGACTAACTCAAACTGAGCTGAAATAAGTTCGTTGCGCGCGGCGCGATACACCCGTTGTGCGTCAATCACTTCGAGAAAATTTTTCTCGCCGGTTTTGTAAGCTAGCTCAGCAATGCGAAGGGCATCTGCTGCATGGCGAACGATGCCGCCTTCAAGCGCAACAACCTGGGCGTTGGCAATATCGTGTTGTTGATAAGCGGCTTCTAGCGATTGCAACAGGGAGAGCTCTTGATATGCCAGCTCGTAACCTGATTGCGAGAGTTTCGCTGCAGCTTCGCCGACTGGACCGCCCCGCCAATCCCATAACGGAACACTCATGGCAATACCGACGCGTTTGTTACGCCATTCTGGGTCTTGGTCTTGGTCTGCACGTAGAGCGAATTTAGGAAAGCGAAGAGCTTTTTCTTCATTCAACTTGCGGTCGAATTGTTGGCGCTCTGCGCGCGTGCGTTGAAGTTCAGGGTTGGTCTTCATCACCTCGTCGCGTACCTCATTGAGAGGGATAGGAGCTTTAAAAACGTAGGGTTGCTCATTAACTTGAATGCTTTCTGGTAACTGAATCCCAACTAAGGCACGCAAAGCGCCACGTGCTTGGCGTAGTCGCAGGACAGAGGACTCGTACATTTTTTGTGCATTCAATAACTCCGCGTTAGCTTTGACCAATTCGAACTTGGCTTTTTCACCCGTCTCAACTTGCAAGGCAATGCGTTTTTGAATGCTTCCCATCAAGTCCACATCTTCACGCGCAGCGCGGTTTTCAGCGATGCGGCGAACTAAATCGTAATATCGCAAGCGCAGTTGGGCGGTCATATCTGACATGAATGCGCGTTCGTTGGCTTGGGCCGCTTGATAACCTGCAATCGCACCATCGACGCGAGGAAAACGGTGCCAAGGCATGTCCAAATCTTGGGAGATACCGATCGATTTCAGATTGCCTAGTGGTTGTGTTGGATCAGTTCGTAGTTTTCGTGTGCCATTCATCACCTCAATTTGAGGGTTTGGAAATGCCTTGGCAGTTTCTACTGCGGCACGAGCGGCTTCTGTGGCACTGTATGCGCCACGAAACGCGGGGCTTTGGCTGAACATCATGGTTTCAAGCTCAGGCAGGCTGAAATTTTGTGCCGGTTGAGCCAAAGTACTGAAGACAGAGAAAAAACAAATGATTGAAATGGCGAGGTTTTTCATGTTGAAACTTGGCAAGCAGGCCACCTTGAGATATTTTTAGAAAGCTACACGCATATTGTCAACGTTAAATTTTTTCTGATACGCGGGAAGTTACTTACCAGTTAATGTGCTGTATACAAGTCATGCAGGTCCGATACGTACAATACTTTTTTTGGAGCCACCACCATGCGCCTGCTCGGCAAAGCCCTCACCTTCGACGACGTGTTGTTGGTGCCTGCCTTCTCCCAAGTCCTGCCCAAGGACACGTCGCTTTCGACCCAATTCACCCGCCACATCCGCCTGAATTTGCCCTTGGTGTCTGCTGCCATGGACACGGTCACTGAAGCGCGATTGGCTATTGCCATTGCCCAAGAAGGCGGCATTGGCATCGTGCACAAAAACCTCACTGCGCAGGAGCAAGCCGCCCAAGTGGCGAAGGTCAAACGCTATGAGTCTGGCGTCTTGCGCGACCCCGTCGTCATCACGCCCGACACAACGGTGCGACAGGTCATGGCCCTGAGCGATGAGCTGGGCGTGTCTGGCTTTCCCGTGTGCAACGGCGGCAAAGTG
>JAVLFR010000255.1:0-2827 GCA_046052785.1 Limnohabitans sp.
TCCCCATGCTCGCGCATTCAAGAGAGATCAAGCAAACATTGGCGTTGCTCGATAAGGCGCGTAAGCAACTCGATGAGCGGGGCGACGTTTATGGCCCTGTCAAAGTGGGCGCCATGATTGAAGTGCCGGCAGCGGCCTTGAGCGTGAAGATGTTCTTGCGCCACTTCGACTACCTGTCGATTGGCACCAATGACTTGATTCAATACACCTTGGCCATTGACCGGGCGGATGAGTTGGTGGCGCATTTGTATGACCCGCTGCATCCAGCAGTGTTGCGCTTGGTGGCTGACACCATTGCCGAGAGCCGCGCGCAAGGTAAGGGCGTGAGTGTGTGTGGCGAAATGGCGGGAGACCCAGCCATGACCCGCTTGTTGCTGGGTTTGGGTTTGCGCAGCTTTTCAATGCACCCCACGCAAATTTTGGTGGTCAAGCAAGAGGTGATTCGTGCGGATGCCTCACGCCTTGCGGCGTGGGCTCAAGACGTGCTGGCCAGCGATGAGCCGGCCTTGCTGATGGGCGTTAAGCCTTAGAGGCCGCCGCCGCGTGGGCCTGCTGGTCTGCGTGGTAGCTGCTGCGTACCATCGCACCGACGGCGGCATGGCTAAAGCCCATCTCATAGGCTTTTTCTTCAAACATCTTGAAAGTGTCTGGGTGCACATAGCGGCGCACGGGGATGTGGCTGGTGCTGGGCGCCAAATATTGGCCAATGGTGAGCATGTCGATGTGGTGGTCTCGCATGTCTTGCATGACTTGCAAAATCTCTTCGTCGGTTTCTCCTAAGCCGACCATCAAGCCGCTTTTGGTGGGAACCTGAGGGAACAAGGCTTTGAATTTTTTCAGCAGGTTCAAGCTGAACGCATAGTCGCTGCCTGGGCGCGCCTCTTTGTAAAGTCTAGGGACGGTTTCCATGTTGTGATTCATCACATCAGGTGGGGCCTCTTTGAGAATGCCCAAAGCGCGGTCGTCTCGGCCGCGAAAGTCGGGCACCAAAATTTCAATTTGCGTTTGGGGTGACAACGCGCGGGTGCGCCGTATGCAATCCACAAAATGTTGGCTGCCACCGTCGCGCAAATCGTCACGGTCCACGCTGGTGATGACGACGTAGTTGAGCTTCAGAGCGGCAATGGTTTTGGCCAAGTTTTCGGGCTCATTCACATCGAGCGGGTCGGGGCGTCCGTGGCCGACGTCACAAAAGGGGCAGCGGCGAGTGCATTTGTCGCCCATGATCATGAACGTGGCCGTGCCCTTGCCAAAGCATTCGCCAATATTGGGGCAACTGGCTTCTTCGCAGACCGTGACCAACTTGTTGGCGCGAAGCACCTCTTTGATTTCGTAAAAACGCGTGGAGGGCGAGCCTGCTTTGACGCGAATCCAATCTGGTTTTTTCAGCACTTCGCCTTGCTCGACTTTGACAGGAATGCGTGACAGCTTAGCGGCTGCTTTTTGCTTGGCCGAGGCGTTGTAATTTTCGACAGTTTGCGCTTCACGCACAACAGGGTTGCTTGGGGTGGACATCGCGGATAAGCCTGTGATGGAGGCCCTTTTTCAGGGCGCTAAATGGGTGACGAGTTTTTGGCTCAAAACGTCAGCAGCCTCTTGCCAACTGACTGACACGCCGATTGTAGAAAGGTCGACGGTTTGCAAGCCGTGATATCCACAAGGGTTGATGCGTAAAAAGGGGGACAAATCCATAGCCACGTTCAAAGCCAAGCCATGAAACGTGCAATGCCGGCTGACCTTGATGCCCAGCGCCGCAATTTTGCCCAGCCCAGCAAAGTCGGGGTCTTTGTTGCTGTCTTTTTGAGGGCGTTGTGGCAGCCTCGCGTGGCTGTGCGGATCATCTAAGCGCACATAAATCCCAGGTGCGCCAGACACGCGGTGACCTGTCACGCCGAAGTGGCTGAGCGTGCGAATGATGGCCTCCTCTATGCGGTACACATATTCTTTGACATAGTAGCTAGCGCGCTTGAGGTCAATCAGCGGATAGGCCACAACTTGACCTGGACCATGAAACGTGACTTGACCCCCGCGGTTGGTGGGCACGACGGGAATGTCGCCAGGTGCCAGCAAATGGCCTGCATGACCCGCGAGGCCTTGTGTGAAAACGGGCGGGTGTTCGCACAGCCAAATTTCATCGGGGGTGTCAGGGGTGCGAGCCAGCGTGAAATCTTGCATGGCCTGATAGGTTGGCAAGTACGGCACAAGGCCGAGGGCTTGGATCACAGCACTACTTTCACCATGGGGTGAGAGGTGAGTGCGCGGTACAAGGCGTCAAGTTGCTCACGACTGGTCGCTGTCACGGTGATCGTGACGCCTAAATAAGCACCCCCTTTGCTTTCGCGTAACTCAATGGTGCTGGCGTCAAAAGCGGGGTCAAATTGCTCTGCAATTTGCGTCACGGCATGCACAAACCCATCAGCCTTTGTGCCCATGACCTTGATGGGAAAAAGGCTTGGATACGCAATGAGAGACTCTGTGCGCGGGTTTTCGGGAGGGCTGCTGGGGCTGGTCATGGCTGAAATTATCCTCCTCTTGGTGCGGGCCTTACAAAAGCGTATGGGTTTTCACGTACAATTTATGGTTCTACAAGAGACTCGCAGTTGTAACCTGGGCGTAAACAAACATGACCAGAATACACCCTGAAGATCAAGACGACGTGCAAGACACGTTTGTACCTCTCAGTGCCGATCAAGCGGCTGAATTGCGCAAGCATCAGCCCCTTCTGTCAATTTGGCGGGTGCTCGGCGTTCAGGCTGGTTTGGGGCTCTTGGCCGCTGGTGTTGTTTGGGTGGTGTCAAGGGAAATGGCTGCGGTTTATTCGGCAGCT
>JAVLFR010000256.1:0-9955 GCA_046052785.1 Limnohabitans sp.
CGCGTAAGATCGTCGGCAGCGTCAGATGTGTATAAGAGACAGGCCCCAAAACGTCATATAAATAATTTGTTGATACAAAAAGGGGCCCAGCACCGCAGCAGATGCAAACCGATGCGCTTGCGCAGAAGCTAAATGCCCCAAGCCACCACACAAGCCTGTGGCGCCAATGATCAACCAGGTTTGCCAACCTTGCGGGGTTTGCCAATGCCACAACGCAAAGGGGGCCAACACCATGGCGGGCACCGCAGCAGAAGCCAGTTGTGTCACCACAGGATGATCGCTGCTGGCCAAGCGTCGCGTCATCAAGTTAAAAGCGGCATACAACACCGCGTTCAACACGCTCAGAAAAATAGCGGGATGAAACCCATGGCTAAAGGGTCGCATGATGACCAAGATACCCAAGAAGCCCACACAAATGGCCACCCAACGCCAAACGTCCAAATGCTCTTTCAGCCACCACGCAGAGAGCAAGGCAATCAGAATCGGCACAGAAAACTGAACGGCCCCAGTCTCAGCCAGTTGCAAGTACTGCAAAGCCCAAAAGTTCATGCCGGTCATGACACACAAAATCAAGCCACGAATCACCTGCATGCGCGGCTGCGTGACCGCCCATAAGCGTGGGCCCATGGAGGGCAAAAACAAACCACCCATCAACAGTGTGTGAGTTAAAAACCGCAACCACACCACTTGAATCACTGGCAATGTTTGCACCAACCACTTGGCGCTTACATCCAAGACGGAAAACATCAGGGTCGTCACCACCACCAAGGCAATGCCGATTTGCCGATGGCGGGTGGTGCTGCTCAAGTGGTAGGACATTCAAACCTTTGAAATAAAAAAAGGAGCCTCAGGCTCCCTTTTGGACAAGTCGCATCAGGCGTTCAGTTGCAGCTCGAGTTCATGCAGCACTTTGTAGCAAGGTAATACTTGCGCCACACTGGAATTGGGTTCGCGCCCTTGTTGGATAGCGGCAAAGAACTCACGGTCTTGTAATTCAATGCCGTTCATAGACACCGCCACTTGGGACACATCGATCTGCTCTTCTTTACCAGTGTAAAGGTCATCGTAGCGCGCCAAGTAGGTGCCCGTGTCGCCGATGTAACGGAAATACGTCCCCAAGGGGCCATCGTTGTTGAATGACAAGCTCAAGGTGCAAATCGCACCGTTAGCCGCTTGCAATTGGATGCTCATGTCCATCGCAATGCCCAGTGTGGGATGGATGGGGCCTTGCACCGCATTGGCCTTGACGATCGGGCTACCCGCTTGGTAGGCAAACAAGTCAACCGTGTGCGCCGCATGGTGCCACAACAAATGGTCGGTCCAACTGCGGGCTTGGCCCAGCGCGTTCATGTTGGTGCGGCGAAAGAAGTAGGTTTGCACATCCATTTGTTGGATATTGAATTCGCCAGCCTTGATTTTGTTGTGCACCCATTGGTGGCTGGGGTTGAAGCGACGGGTGTGACCACACATCGCGACCAAGCCTTTTTGTTGGGCCACGCGCACCACTTCGTCAGCGTCTTTCCAGCTGTCGGCCAAAGGGATTTCCACTTGCAGATGCTTGCCGGCTTGCAAGCAAGCCAAGCTTTGTGCCGCATGCATTTGCGTGGGCGTGCACAAAATCACGGCATCCACCTCAGGCAAGGCCAAGCTGTCGGCCAAGTTGGTGGTGACATGGTGAATGCCGTACTTGTTTGCAACTTCTTTGGTTTTGTCGAATTCGCGACCGATCAAGGACACAACCTCAACCCCATCAATGTGTTTGATGCCATCCAAATGTTTGATGCCGAAGGCACCTGCGCCCGCCAAGGCGACTTTGATCGTTTTGCTCATGCGTGACTCCAGTTGAGGACAGCTCTGAATGTCTGTCCCGTAAAGTTATTAAATGACGTTTTCAAGAATAGCGTGCCCCACCGCCGTGTTCGATGCAGGCACATGGTAGAAGCGGTGCTTGAGCTTGGGCGCTGGACCTGTGACTTTGCCGTCTTGGATGTCAGACATCGCACCTCGTGCGATCAACCACATCACCAACTCAATGCCTTCGCTGCCTGCTTCGCGCACGTAGTTGATGTGCGGCGTGGCGGCACAAGCCACGGGATCGTTGATCATCAGATCAAGCCATTGGTTGTCCCACTCGCGATTGATCAAGCCCGCACGCGCGCCTTGCAACTGGTGGCTCATGCCGCCTGTGCCCCAGATGTGGACGTTGATATCGTCGTCGTAACTTTCGATGGCTTTGCGAATGGCTTGACCGAGGTTGAAACAACGCTGACCACTGGGCACGGGGTACTGCACCACGTTCACCGCAAAAGGAATGATGGGGCAAGGCCAAGCCCCCTTCACGGGGTCTTGCTCACCACACATCAAAGACAGGGGCACGGTCAAGCCGTGATCCACGTCCATTTTGTTAACGATGGTCAAGTCAAAGTCTTGTTGAATGACAGACTGCGCGATATGCGAGGCCAAGTCTGGATGGCCTTGAACCACAGGCACAGGACGCGCACCGTAACCTTCATCGGCAGGGATGAACTGAGCGGCCGTACCAATAGCAAACGTCGGAATCATGTCCAAGCTAAACGCGGTGGCGTGGTCGTTATAGACCAAGAAAATGACGTCTGGCTTGTTGTCCTTCATCCATTGTTTGGAGTAGTCATAACCTGCAAAAAGAGGTTTCCAATAGTCTTCTGTGGTTTTGCCGTGGTCGAGTGCAGCGCCGATGGCGGGCACGTGCGAGGTGTAAACGGAAGCAGTGATTTTGGCCATGGTTATGCTTTCTGTGCGGCTGCGCGGGCTTGTTGCCCGGCTGAGCCTTGGGGTTGGTTCTGGGCTTGGGCATCGCCGTTTTCGCCAATCACACGGTTGCCCTCTACTGAGCGGCCACCCTTGAGCATCATGTTGCGGTATTCCTCTTCGGTCATCCCCGTCATCGAGCCCGCCATTTGCTGAAAGCTCTTGCCATCCGTGGCGCCAATTTTGGCGAGGAAGTAAATATTGCCGCCAGTGCGCATGCACCAGTTCAAATCGCGGGCCAATACAGCCTGCTTTTGTTCTTCGGTCATGGCCCACTCATCAAGGTAGGCGCGCTCGTTGGCTTTGAAACGCGTGCGGTTGTCCGCCTTCATGAGTGACATGCAAAACTGATTGAGCCAGTAGCCTTTGCGCGATTGCTCGGCATCAAAAATAATGGTGCCGGGTACATCCGTGTAGGGTTTGTCAAGCGCCATTAAAAAGTCTCCTCGGGCCAATACAGGCGCATGGGGTTGTCCACCAACAACTTGCGTTGTTTTTCGTCGGTGGTCGCGATGTGCGGGATGAAGTCCACCAACAAGCCGTCATCGGGCATGTGGTCTTTGAGGTTGGGGTGCGGCCAGTCGGTGCCCCAAATCACACGGTCTGGAAACTCATCCACGATGCGCTTGGCAAACGGAATCACATCCTGATAGGCGTTTTGCTCGCCGTTCAAAGCCTTGGGGCCTGCGACGGACAAACGCTCAGGGCAAGTCACTTTGCTCCACACGTTGGGGTGCTCGCGCATGAACTTCACAAACAACTCAAACTCAGGTCCATCCACGGGCTTGGTCACATCGGGACGCCCCATGTGGTCCACCACGATGTTGGTGGGCAAGGCGGTGAAGAAGTCCCACAACTCGGGCAAGTCGACCGCTTCAAAGTAAATCACCACATGCCAGCCATACATTTGCACGCGTTTGGCGATTTCCAGCAATTCGTCTTTGGGGGTGAAATCGACCAAACGCTTGACAAAGTTAAAGCGCACACCGCGCACGCCCGCGTCGTGCATGGCTTGCAGTTCGTCTTCGGTCACGCTCCGCTTGACGGTGGCCACGCCACGCGCTTTGCCGCCAGAGTTGACCAAAGCATCCACCATGGCTCGGTTGTCTGCACCGTGGCAAGTGGCTTGCACCACCACATTGCGGGCAAAACCGAGGTGGTCACGCAACGCATACAGCTGCGCTTTGGACGCATCGCAAGGGGTGTATTTGCGCTCGGGGGCATAGGCAAATTCGTGGCCTGGGCCAAACACATGGCAGTGGGCATCCACAGCGCCTGCGGGCAATTGAAATGTGGGTTTAGATGGGCCGCTGTACCAGTCTAGCCAGCCAGGTGTTTTTTCAAATTCCATAACGCTTTCTTTCATGCTCTTGGTGTCGTCAATCAGGTTGAATATTGGCTTCGCGTACCAGCTTGGCATAGCGCAGCCGCTCAGCGCGAAGCATTTGGCTAAACATGTCAGCACTGCCAGGCACCACCTCGCCCCCGACCGCATTCATGCGATCACGCACGTCTTTGGTTTGCAAAGCTTTTTGCACTTCCTCATGCAATTTGCTCACAATGGGTTTCGGTGTGGCCGCAGGCGCGACCAAGCCGTACCAAACCGACGCCTCAAAACCTGGAAAACCAGATTCAGCAATCGTGGGCACATCAGGGAAGATGGCGCTTCGGTTCGGACTGAGCACGGCCAACACTTTGAGCTTGCCACTCTTGAAGTGCGGCAATACCTCCAAGGCATTCACCGCCACCAAAGGCAATTGACCACCTATGACATCGGTGATGGCAGGCGAACCGCCGCGGTAGGGAATGTGTTGCAAATCAATACCGGCAGCTCGTGCAAACAACTCAATCGCCATATGCGGTGTCGAGCCATTGCCCGGCGAACCAAATGCAATGCTGTTGGGCTTACCTTTGGCAGCCTCGATCAATTGCTTGATGCTGGCAAAGGGTGCGCTGGGATTGGCAGCGATCACCACGGGCACACGACCGACCAGCGACACCGCTACCAAATCTCGCTCTGCATCAAACGGAGCGGGTTGGTAGAGCGACATATTGGCTGCCAACGCATTGGCAGCCATCATCAGTGTGTAGCCATCTGGGTCGGCGGCAATCACCGACTTAACCGCAATATTGGTACCTGCACCGGGTTTGTTTTCCACAATCACGGCTTGACCCATGCTGTTGGACAAACTTTGACCGATGGTCCTGGCCACCACATCCACTGCCCCCCCCGCAGCGTAGCCCACCACCACCTTGATGGGTTTGTTGGGATAGGCTTGCGCCAAGGTTTGACCTGCTATCAGGGCAGCGAAAACGAAAGCAGTTGTTCGCATCAAAAAGTTCATGGCTTATCTCCGTTGTCTATCAATTCACACGCACGAGGCCACGCAAGCCTGCACGTTGTGCCATTTGGTTGACCAGGCCAGTGTGTTGGACCCGTTGCGCAAAATCTTGCAAATAAGGCATGCCCGCATCGCGTCCTTTGGGAATGGCGATGGCCAAATTTTCAACGCCCCAGTTGTCATCCAGCACTTTGACATCCGTCATCTTTTCAGCCAGCTCAAACAAAATGCCTTTGTTGGTCGCAAACGCGTCCAACTGACGCTCTGTCAATAACTGTTGAACTTGTGTCAACGAAGGAACGGGGACAATCGTGACCTGCTTTAAACGCTGACTCAAAACCCCTTGCGATGAACTTCCTTGACTCACGCCCAAACGAACCCCTGCACGATCGATCTGAGCAAATGACTGGATAGGACTATTTACGGGGACCAGCAGTCCTAACTCGAGTTGGATCAAGGCGGGCGTGAAATCCACCTCTTTGGCGCGCGCAGAGGTGGCGTTGGTGAAGGTCATATCAACTTGGCCACCCTTTAATCCCTCGATGACTTCCGCCACGCGTTGGTATTGCACCACTTGAACAGGCACCTTCAATTGCGCGGCCAAGGCATGGCCGAGTTCGTAGGCAACCCCATAAGAGGCACCTGTCTTGGCATCACGCACCAAGGATGTTGGACTGCCTAAATACACCCCCACCCGCAACACCCCTTGCGGCGCTAAAGCTTGTTGCACCCATGGAGCAGCGCTGGCTTGGGCAATGGAGGCATCATGGGACGCAGGCTGTCGGCCAACACAGGCCGATAGCGCCACGAGGGCAAAGAGGCAAACAACTGACCCCCGATACCAACGGCCGCGATGAAATAAAGAGTTCATGACAGTTGTCCTTCAATCAGTCCAAAGAGACTTGTGCTTTTTGAATGATGGCGCCAAACCGTGTGGACTCCGCTTGGATGTAAGCGTTGAACTGTTGGCGGTTCAAGATAAACGGCTCGTAGGCAAAGGTGGCGAATTTTTCGCGCACATCGGGCTCGGCCAAGGCTTTTTCCATCGGTCATTCAATAAGCTTTCAAAGTGATCGAAATTAATCGATGTACTTTAAGCCAGCAGCAGCCAAGGGCTCGCGCATGTTGTACATGTCGAGGCCCAACACACCGGCAGCCAACTTGGTGCGCTTGTCGCCTTCATTGGCCTCTCGGGCTTGGGCACTGGCCAAGGTTTTAACCGCCATGGCGGCAGGCACACACACCACGCCATCGTCGTCCGCCACGATCACGTCACCTGGGGTGACCCACATGCCCGCGCACACCACGGGAATATTGACTGAGCCAAGGGTGGACTTGATGGTGCCTTTGCTGCTGACGGCTTTGCTCCAGACAGGGAAGTTCATCTTTTGCAGTTCTTTCACGTCGCGCACACCGGCATCAATGATGAGGGCGCGCGCGCCACGCGCTTGAAACGACGTGGCCAACAAATCACCAAAGTAGCCATCGGTGCAATCTGCGGTGATGGCGGCCACCACAATGTCGCCAGGCTGAATTTGCTCAGCCGCCACATGCATCATCCAGTTGTCGCCCGGGTGCAACAGCACAGTCAAAGCGGTGCCCGAGACTTGCGCACCTGGATAGATGGGGCGCATGTAGGGCTTCATCAGACCGACACGACCCATGGCCTCGTGCACAGTGGCTGAGCCCAAAGACGCCAAAGCGTCTGCCGTGGCGCGGTCTGCGCGGGTGATATTGCGGTAAACAACGCCGAGTTCGTACATCTGGTGTCTCCTGAAAAAATGAGGCGCTATGCCCGATTGATAAAGCGATTAATGAATTAACGGCCCTGGGTTTTGAGTTTGGTATCCAAGCGTGAGAACACGTGACGCGCATTGCCCTCGTACACCTGATGGCGTTCGTCAGCATTGAGGTTGAGCGTGGACTCGATGTAACGCTTGGTGTCATCGTAGTAATGACCTGTTTCAGGATCGATGCCACGCACCGCGCCAATCATCTCAGACGCAAACAAAATATTTTTGACAGGAATTACTTGGGTCAACAAATCGATGCCTGGCTGGTGATACACACAGGTGTCAAAGTAAATGTTGTTCAGCAAATGCTCCGTGAGCAAAGGTTTTTTCAGTTCTTGGGCCAACCCACGAAAACGACCCCAGTGGTAGGGCACTGCCCCGCCGCCATGAGGAATCAAAAACTTGAGTGTGGGGAAATCTTTGAACAAATCAGAGGTTAAACATTGCATGAAAGCGGTGGTGTCAGCATTTAAATAGTGTGCACCCGTGGTGTGGAAGCAGCCGTTGCAACTGGTCGACACATGAATCATGGCAGGGATATCGTATTCCACCATCTTCTCGTAAATGGGGTACCAAGACTTGTCGCTCAAAGGCGGGGATGTCCAGTGGCCGCCCGATGGATCGGGGTTCAAGTTGATGCCCACGTTGCCGTATTGCTCCACGCACTTGACCAATTCGGGAATACTCGTGGCGGGGTCCACACCGGGCGACTGAGGCAGCATGGCCGCCGGCACAAAGTTATTGGGAAAGAGCTCAGACACGCGAAAGCACAGCTCATTGCAAATGGCCGCCCACGTCGAAGACACCTGAAAGTCCCCAATGTGGTGCGCCATGAAACTGGCGCGGGGGCTGAAGATGGTGATGTCTGAGCCGCGCTCTTTCATCTTGGCGAGTTGGTTGGTCTCGATGGTTTCGCGCAATTCATCGTCGCTGATTTTCAAATCAGATACTTTAGGGCTGAGACTGGGGTCTTTGATGCCCGCAATTTGTTTATTGCGCCACTCTTCCAAGGCCTTGGGCGCGGTGGTGTAGTGACCGTGAACGTCGATGATGAGAGACATAAAAAACCCCTGTTAAAAATCCATGCCAAGCTTTCGCTTGACGTCGCGCACGCCATCTGAAGACAAAAATTGCAAGAACGATTGCGCTGCTGCAACCCGAATGGCGTCGTCTGCGATGACGCATGAAATACCCGAAGAAAAGGTGGTGATGAACGCGACATCGGCCGGTAAAGTGCCCAACACATCAATGCCAGGCAATGCCATGAATTCACTCAACTGCTGAAAGCCCAAGGCCGCGTGGCCGCTGGCCACCAACGCCCCCACAGGCGTGCCAGGTGGCGGCACCACGATGCGGGATTTCACCGTCTCGGCAATGCCCCAGCGCGCAAACAATTGTTCAAGGTAGACGCCGCTTGGCCCCGTGGAGTAGCTGACTGTGGGGCTGGCCAACACCGCGGCTTTGAGCGCCGCCTCGTCGCTCAGGTCGGGTCGCGCAGCCCCTGCACGCACGGCCACCGCCACGGGCGAGCGGACCCAATCGCAGCGTGAGCCGAGTTGCACATGACCCGTCGCCATCAATCGTTCGATGGCATCTGAGGCCAAGAGCACCAAGTCAAACGCTTCGCCAGCCTGTAAGCGCTTGGCGGCATCCACGCCGCCCACAGATTCAATGTGCACCTGCACACCCGTTTTCGCCAAATAAGCCGCCGTCAAATCTGCCAACACCGCTTGGGTGGCCATGGAAGAAATACCGCGCAGCACAAGTGAGGGTGTAGGGGATTGCATGCAGTCAATTCTAGAGATTTACCCCATAAGCAAGCCGCAAAAGGCAGACTAGCTGCTATAACGGATTTAAATATCAGAGAATAGGTTATACAAAATAAAGACGTCTATGGAACTCAAACAAATTGAATCCTTTGTCCGCGTGGCCGAGTTGGGGAGCTTCACCAAAGCCGCACTGGCCTTGAACATGCCTCAACCTTTGCTGAGCCGTCATGTGCGTCAGCTCGAAGTGGAGCTGCACCAAAATTTACTCATGCGCAATGGCCGTGGCGTCACACTCACCGAAGCTGGCTTGGTCATGCTCGAGCACGGGCGAGGCATTTTGCACCAAGTGGCGGTGGCACAAGAGGAGCTGGGCTCGGTGCGCGGCGCCCTGGCGGGGCGGGTCTCAATTGGTTTGCCGCCAAGCCTCTCCAAGCTGGTGACGGTCCCACTCACGATGGCGTTTCGCGCCGCGCTGCCGCATGCCCAGCTGTCGTTGACCGAAGGTTTTTCGGTCTTGATGGTCGAAAGCTTGCGAGCAGGCCGCTTGGACATGGCCGTCCTCTACAACCCGCCGCCCTCCCCCGATTTGGAAATGACCGTGCTGCATGAGGACACCTTGGTGCTGATGGCTGGTAAAAAAAATCAACCCTTCGCTGGCATTACACCGCCCAAAGCTGTGGTGCACCTCGCCGACATGGCCAAGCTGCCGCTCATCGCACCGAGTCGCCCCAACGCGTTTCGACTATTGATAGACACGGAAATGATGCGTCTGAATTGCAAGCCCAACATCGTGTTGGAAATTGACGGCTTGAACGCGATTTTGGAATTGGTCAAAGAAGGACTGGGCTACGCTTTGCTCCCCGCCTACACGCTGAACAATTTTGCCAAGCCAGAAGACTTCACCACGCACCGCGTGGAAAAGCCCAAGCTGATGAGCCAGCTCATGCTGGTTTGGTCAGCTCGCCGACCGATGACGGCAACACACAAAGCCGCTATGGGACTGACCCAAGACGTGGTGTCCAAGGCGCTTGAAGCCAACGGCTGAACAGCGATTACCAGCTGTCGTCACCACCGCCCGAGTCAGCACTGTCCCAGTCGTTGCCAGAGCCCGCATCAAACGCGCCAAGGTCGTGCTGGGCTGGCGTGTCAAAAGGCACATAGCCGTTTTGGCCTGCGCTCGGCGCTGCCTCTGCAGAGGCAGGTGGCGCAGCATGATGGTCCCCCTCTAAAGCTTTGGACAACGCGTAGCCTGCCGCCACACCCG
>JAVLFR010000257.1:0-3769 GCA_046052785.1 Limnohabitans sp.
CCCCCATAAAGGATGTGGACTCGGTCCGCGTGCGCAGTTGCCGCATGCAACTGGGCTCGCAACAAGACATGCATCTCTTGTGCCTGGTCGGGCGTCGCATTTTGACCCGTGCCAATCGCCCAAACCGGCTCGTAAGCCACCACGATTTCGCTGATGCAATGCCCATTCGCATGAATCACTGCTGCCAGTTGCCGCTTCACCACCTCTTGGGCATGACCCGCATCGCGCTCTACCCATGTTTCACCAACGCACACAATCGGCGTGATCCCAGCGGATAAGGCACGTTGCGCCTTGAGCGCTACTTCGACATCGGTTTCCCCGTGGTATTGACGGCGCTCGGAGTGCCCGACGATCGCGTATCGCACCGCAAAGTCTTTCAGCATGGTGGCCGAAATTTCGCCGGTGTAGGCACCTTGCTCGTGCGACGACACATCTTGTGAGCCCAACCGCATCTCGGTGCCCAAAACCAGTTGCTGCACCTGAGACAAATACACCGCAGGCACACACACCGCCACGTGGGCGGTCTTACCACCCAAAGCGCCCGCCAAACCTTGCTGCACCTCGTGCAACAAGGCTTGATTGGCGGCCAAGCCGCCGTGCATTTTCCAGTTGCCTGCGATGAGTTTTTGCTTCATCACAATCTCGCTACGCTTAGCCTTCAGACGAACCGTCGTGGGCGTGATCAGCTTGCGGGCGGTCCATCAAAGCTTTCATGGACAGCTTGACGCGACCTTTCTCGTCGGTCTCAAGCACTTTCACGCGCACGATTTGACCCTCGCTGAGGTAATCGGTGACCTTCTCGACGCGCTCGTGGGCAATCTGGCTGATGTGCAGCAGACCGTCTTTGCCAGGCAACAGGTTCACCAAAGCACCGAAGTCCAAAATCTTGGTGATGGGACCTTCGTAGACCTTGCCAATTTCGACCTCAGCCGTGATTTCTTCGATGCGACGCTTAGCTTCTTCGGCCTTAGCACCGTCTGTGGCGGCAATGGTGATAGTGCCGTCTTCTTCGATGTTGATTTGTGTGCCCGTCTCTTCAGTCAACGCACGAATGGTGGCGCCGCCTTTGCCGATCACGTCACGAATCTTCTCTGGGTTGATCTTCATGGTGAACAGCTTCGGTGCAAAGTCAGACACTTCAGTCTTGGCTTCGCCCATCGCCGCTTGCATCTTGTCCAAGATGTGCATGCGCGCTTCTTTGGCTTGTGCCAATGCCACTTGCATGATTTCTTTGGTGATGCCTTGGATTTTGATGTCCATTTGCAAAGCCGTAATACCGTTGGTGGTTCCGGCCACTTTGAAGTCCATATCACCCAAATGATCTTCGTCACCCAAGATGTCGGTCAGCACAGCAAAACGGTTGCCGTCTTTGATCAAACCCATGGCGATACCGGCCACGTGTGCTTTCATGGGCACGCCAGCGTCCATCATGGACAAGCAGCCACCGCAAACCGAAGCCATCGAGGAAGAACCGTTAGATTCTGTGATTTCAGACACCACGCGCATGGTGTAGGGGAACTCTTCTTTGCTAGGCAACACCGCCACCAAAGCACGCTTGGCCAAACGACCGTGACCGATTTCGCGGCGCTTGGTCGAGCCCATGCGACCCACTTCGCCAGTCGCGAAGGGAGGCATGTTGTAGTGCATCATGAAGCGGTCTTCGTACTCGCCCGCCAACGCATCAATGCGCTGGGCATCACGCTCGGTGCCCAAAGTAGTCACCACCAAAGCCTGGGTTTCGCCGCGCGTAAACAAAGCCGAACCGTGGGTGCGTGGCAACACGCTGTTGCGAATTTCGATGGGGCGCACCGTGCGGGTGTCGCGGCCGTCGATGCGTGGCTCGCCTGCCAAGATTTGGCTGCGAACAATGTGGGCTTCGATGTCGAACAACATGTTTTCGACTTTGACCGAGTCAAACTCAACGCCGTCGGCCTTGAGGGCTTCCATGACAGCAGCGTAGGCTTGGCGGCAAGCCAAGGTGCGTGATTGTTTGTTGCGGATTTGGTAGGCCGCGCGCAGTTTCTCTTCGGCGTGCGCTTGAACCTTAGCAATCAGTGGCTCGTCCTTGGCAGGCGCCGCCCAATCCCAGGCGGGTTTGCCAGCATCACGCACCAACTCATGAATGGCGTTGATCGCGATATTGCCTTGGTCGTGGCCAAACACCACAGCGCCCAACATGATTTCCTCTGACAACTGTTGCGCTTCAGACTCCACCATCAACACAGCGGCTTCGGTACCTGCAACCACGAGGTCCATCTGGCTGTCTTTGCGTTGGGTTTGGCCGGGGTTCAGCACGTATTCGCCGTTGATATAACCCACGCGCGCGGCGCCAATCGGGCCGTTGAAAGGAATACCAGAAATGCTCAAAGCAGCAGACACAGCGATCAAGGCTGCAATGTCAGCGTCCACTTCAGGATTCAAAGAAACGGTGTGCACCACCACATGCACGTCGTTGTAGAAACCTTCAGGGAACAAGGGACGGATGGGGCGGTCAATCAGACGGCTGGTCAATGTCTCGTGCTCACTCGGCTTGGCTTCGCGCTTGAAAAAGCTGCCGGGGATCTTGCCAGCAGCGTATGTTTTCTCGATGTAATCCACAGTCAAGGGGAAAAAATCTTGGCCCGCTTTGGCGATCTTCGAACCCACCACGGTGGCCAACACCACGGTGTCGTCCATGTTGACGAGCACGGCGCCTCCCGCTTGGCGAGCAACTTCGCCGGTTTCCATGGTGACCGTGTGCTGGCCCCACTGGAATGTCTTGGTAACTTTATTGAAAATTGACATGTGATTTCCTATTGAAATTTGGCCATCAACCGGTGCAGTACACGATGCCATTCCAGAAAAGTCGATGCTCTTTTGGAATGACACAGCTTTCGAATCTGCCCCTTGTTGTCTTGCCTTTGGTTAAAAAAGAGTGTTTGAAAGTGCAAAACGCCTGAGCTTTTTAAAAAACTCAGGCGTTGGTCTTTAGACGTTGAACAATTACTTGCGCAGACCGAGTTTGGTGATCAGTGCAGCGTAACGGTCGAAATCTTTGGACTTGAGGTAGTCAAGCAATTTACGGCGACGGCTCACCATGCGCAACCAGCCACGACGACCGTGGTGGTCTTTGGCGTGTTGTTTGAAATGAGGGGTGAGTTCGTTGATACGAGCGGTCAACAAAGCCACTTGGACTTCGGGACTGCCTGTATCGCCTGCGGCGCGTGCGTTGTCTTTGACGACTTCAGCAATTTTTGCTGTCAACATGGTTTTTCCTTAAATATTTGACTTGCGTTGTACCGTGGAAGTTGGTGCAACGTGCTTTGCTTAACCCAAAGGTAAAGCCCACAGAGTATAGCAGGCGCAGGCTGGGGTTTAAGTCAATTCGGCCAAGGCCCAGCGTGGCTTGACATCAAAACTGTAACGCGTCTGGGCTTGCGCCGTCCCGCCCTCGCCGCTTTGCAGGCGCATCGCAGCGGCCATGGCGATCATGGCGCCGTTGTCGGTGCACAAGTGCAGCTCGGGGTAATGCACACGCACGCCTTGTGGCTGGCAGGCCGCGCTGAGTTGCTCGCGCAAAAGACGGTTTGCCCCAACGCCGCCTGCCACCACCAAGCGCTTGAGGCCTGTTTGGCGCAAGGCGCTGAGCGACTTTTTCAACAGCACTTCAACAATGGCCGCCTCGGTGGACGCTGCCAAATCGGCTTTTCGGGCATCTAAGTCGCCACCCAGTTTCTTGGCTTGGGTCATCACCGCCGTTTTAAGGCCAGCAAATGAGAAATCTAAATTA
>JAVLFR010000258.1:0-7567 GCA_046052785.1 Limnohabitans sp.
CACTTATGCGATCGTCGGCAGCGTCAGATGTGTATAAGAGACAGAGACAAGGCATCATCACCTGTGTGCCAGAGTTTTTGTTCGCTGGGGGTTGGGGCTTGCGAAGTTGGCGAAGCCACCAAATAGCGACAAAGACGACCAGCAGCAGCACCAGGTACTTCATGCAGCGCGGCCCAAAATCACTTCCAGCACAAAGCGTGAACCCGCATACCCCAACATCAACAAACTCGTGCCCATATAAAGAACCCGAACTGCTTTGCGGCCGCGCCAACCGAAACGACTGCGCGCGATAAGCAGCACCGCAAAGGTCAGCCAAGCCATCATCGAGAAGATGGTTTTGTGATCCCAACGCCAGGCAGCTTCTTTGCCATACAAACTGTCACCAAACAACCACCCTGCGGTCAAGGTGGCGGTCAACAAAATAAAGCCGGCGGTCACAAAGCGAAAGGTCAGGCGCTCGAGCGTGAGCAAGGGCAAACCCACTTGCGTGTCAGCGCCCATGCGCATGTTTTTCTCCACACGGGTCATCATGGCCGCATGCACCACCGCTGCAGCAAATAAGCCGTAGGAAGCCACACCCAAGGCAAGGTGCAAGGGCAGCAAGGGCGAGGTCTGAGTGTGCAGCACGGAGCCGGGGAACACGCAAGCCAATAAAACCACGAACGCACCCAAAAAAGACAAGGTCCAACGCGTGCGCAATTGCGGAAACCAGTGTTGCTCTAAAGAGTAAAACGTGAGCATCAACCACGTGGTAACTGACAGCGCAGGGGCAAACCCAAATCGCAAACCGCCGTCTTGCGGTGCAAACAGCGCAAACACCAAGCCCAAGCCGTGCAGAGACCAAGGCACGATGATCAGGCGGTGACCCATGCGAGTTGCCACCCGAGGGCCAATAAGCGCCGTGAGTGCGTAGGCGGCTGCCGTCGGAAGGCCAAGCCAAAGGTTGAGCGGAATGTCACTGGCTAAAATCATGGCAACAGTTTAGCGTTTTGCTACACACCTAAAACTGACCCTTTTAAGGGGTTTCTATGGCCTCAGCCCTCACCGACAAACTTTCGCGCCTCGTCAAACAAATCAGTGGACAGGCCCGCATCACCGAAAACAACGTGGCCGACATGTTGCGCGAAGTGCGCATGGCGCTGCTCGAGGCCGACGTGGCGCTGCCCGTGGTGCGCGATTTCATTGCCCGCGTCAAAGAAAAAGCCCTCGGCCAAGAAGTGGTGGGCTCGTTGAAGCCAGGCCAAGCCCTGGTGGCCATCGTCAATCAAGAACTGGCCGCCACCATGGGCGAGGGCGTGAGCGACTTGAACCTCGCCGCCCAACCGCCTGCTGTGATTTTGATGGCGGGTTTGCAAGGTGCGGGTAAAACCACCACCACGGCCAAGCTGGCCCGCTGGCTCATCACCCAGCGCAAGAAAAAAGTATTGACCGTCTCCGGCGACGTTTATCGCCCAGCCGCGATTGAGCAGCTCAAGACCGTCACCGCCCAAGCGGGTGCCGAATGGTTCCCGAGCGCCCCCGACCAAAAGCCTGCTGACATTGCTCGCTCAGCGCTGGACTACGCACGCAAACATTATTTTGATGTGCTGTTGGTGGACACTGCAGGTCGCTTGGCGATTGATGAAGCCTTGATGGCCGAAATTAAAGAACTGCACCGTGTCTTGAACCCTGTGGAGACCTTGTTCGTGGTCGATGCCATGCAAGGTCAAGACGCCATCAACACAGCCAAGGCGTTCAGCGATGCCTTGCCTTTGACGGGCATTGTGCTGACCAAGCTCGATGGCGATTCACGCGGCGGTGCGGCGCTGTCGGTGCGGCACATCACGGGGGCCCCGATCAAGTTTGCGGGCACCAGCGAAAAGCTCGATGGCTTGGAGCTGTTTGATGCCAACCGCCATGCGGGGCGTGTGCTGGGCATGGGTGACATCTTGGCCTTGGTGGAGCAAGTCACCGCAGGTGTGGACATGGCGGCCGCGCAAAAGTTAGCCGATAAAGTTAAGCGCGGCGATGCCTTTGATTTGAACGACTTCTTGGCGCAAATTCAACAAATGCGCTCTATGGGGGGCTTGTCTAATTTGATGGACAAATTGCCCACGCAAATGGCGGCCAAAGCTGGCCAAGTTGACATGGACAAAGCTGAAAAAGACATCGCGCGCAAGCAAGGCATCATCCACAGCATGACGTTGTTGGAGCGTCGCAAGCCCGACCTCATCAAAGCCACGCGCAAGCGCCGCATCGCTGCCGGCGCAGGCGTTCAAGTGCAAGATGTGAACCGCTTGCTCAAAGAGTTTGAGCAAATGCAAACCATGATGAAGAAGATGAGCGGCGGTGGCATGATGAAGATGATGAAAAAGCTCGGCGGTATGAAAGGCATGATGGGAGGCGGGGGCTTTCCTGGCGTGCGTTAAATCACTTAAGCCAGCTCTTTCACCCACACCTCACCCCGCAGTGAATGCGGGTTGGCTTGCGTGATCTTCACATCAATCAATTGGTTCATCAGGCGCTCTGGGTGGGGCCCGCCTTTGAAGTTGACAATGCGGTTGCATTCGGTGCGCGCACGCAACTCGGTGGCGTCTTTTTTGGCGAAGCCATCTACCAACACACGTTGCACCGTGCCCACACGCTGCACGTTGATGGCGTGCATATTGTCTTCAATGATCTTTTGCACTTCTTGCAAGCGGCGCAGTTTCACCGCATGTGGCGTGTCGTCATGCAGATTGGCGGCAGGCGTACCAGGGCGGGGGCTGAAGATGAAGCTGAACGAGTTGTCAAAGTACACCTCGTGCATGAGCTTGATCAGCTTTTGGTGGTCTTCCTCAGTTTCACCTGGAAAACCCACAATGAAATCTGAGCTCATCGCCATATCGGGTCGAATGGCACGCAGCTTCTTGATGGTGCTCTTGTATTCCATCGCGGTATAGCCACGCTTCATGGCCATCAAAATGCGGTCGCTGCCGTGCTGCACGGGCAGGTGCAAATGGCTCACCAGTTGCGGCACCTTGGCATACACATCAATCAGGCGCTGTGTGAACTCGTTGGGGTGGCTGGTGGTGTAGCGGATGCGTTCGATGCCAGGCATTTCGGCCACGTATTCGATGAGCAGCGCAAAATCGGCGATCTCAGCCGTGCCGCCCATCACACCGCGGTAGGCGTTGACGTTTTGCCCCAGCAGGGTGACTTCTTTCACGCCCTGCGCAGCCAAACCCGCCACCTCCACCAACACATCGTCAAAGGGACGGCTCACTTCTTCGCCGCGGGTGTAGGGCACCACGCAGTAGCTGCAATATTTGCTGCAGCCTTCCATGATGCTCACATAGGCGCTGCCGCCTTCGACGCGGGCAGGGGGCAGGTGGTCAAACTTTTCAATTTCGGGAAAGCTGATGTCGACTTGCGGACGCATCAGCGATTCGCGTTGGTTCAGTAGCTCTGGCAAGCGGTGCAGGGTTTGCGGGCCAAACACCACGTCCACATAAGGGGCACGCGCAATGATGGTGGCGCCTTCTTGGCTGGCCACGCAACCCCCGACCGCAATCTTGACGCCTTTGGCTTTCAAGTGCTGAATGCGGCCCAAGTCAGAAAACACCTTTTCTTGGGCTTTTTCGCGCACCGAGCAGGTGTTGAAGACGATCAGATCGGCTTGTTCGACATCGTTGGTTTTTTCATACCCCTGAGCTTGGCCCAGCACATCCACCATTTTGTCCGAGTCGTACTCGTTCATTTGGCAGCCGAAGGTTTTGATAAAGACTTTGCGGCTCATGACAGAGCCTGCCCGAAGGGCCAAGTGCAGCGGTTCATGGGGTTCATCCAGAGGCTGTGAAAGAAGGGTGACATTGTAAGGGTGGCTTTTTTGCGCCTTTTTTTGTTTTGGTTGAGTTGCGGCAATAATTTGCCGCTGTCGGTTGAAATTAAAGCTTGTACCCCCACAAGCCGATACCCACTGACTTGCCTGAACATCGGCGTGCCTTGCGCGTTGTTGTTTGGCTTTCTCAAATGCACCCACTCAAGTGAATGGCCATGAAAAAATATTTAAGACTGATCATTGAAATCGTCATGGGTCTGCTCCTCGCAGGCGCTCTCGCCTTTGGTTACTGGAGCTACACCGGTAAAAACCATGTCATGGGCGAGCTGACAGAAGCCAGCGAAGGCGCAAGCGAAGCCCAGCAAGAACTCGAAAAGCTAGCCAAGGAATTGGAAGAAGCCAAAGAGAAACTGGAAGAGTACGAGCCCGTCGCCAAGCAAATGATGGCGGTCAAAGAGTCCTTCAGCAATGGCATTGTGTTGCAAGACTATGAGGCTTTCATCAAGGCACAAAAAGGCCCCGTGACCAGCGAACGTCAGCTGGGCTTGGGCGCGATGCGCTTGTTGACCAAGGGCGCTGAGGACCCAGAAACCATCAGTGCTTTCCAAAAGGCGCTCGAAATGGCCGAATGGTCCTCGCGCGTGAAATCCATCTGCGCGGCACAAAACGCGCTGGCTGCAGCGGGTCAAAAAGTCAAAGTGTTAGCCGATTGTGCCGTCGAAAAAGATGAGAAAGCCCAGAAAAAGGGCCATGCCGTTCATTGGGACTACGCGGGCGATATGGGCCCAGAAAATTGGGGCGATGAGTTCCCCACCTGTGGCAAAGGCACCAAACAGGCACCCCTGAACATCACCGGTCCTTTTGAAAAATCCAAAGACGTGTTGGTGGTCAACTACAAAGAAGGCCCCCTGAAAATCTTGAACAACGGCCACACCATCCAAGTGAATGTGGAGCCAGGCAGCACCCTGAAGATCAACAAGGACGTGTTCAACCTGTTGCAATTCCACTTCCATCGCCCCAGCGAAGAGCAAATTGACGGCAAACCCATGGCCATGGTGGCGCACTTTGTACACAAAAACGCCGATGGCAAATTGGCTGTGTTGGGCGTGTTGCTCAACGACGGCAAAGACAATGCCGCCATTCAAACCTTGTGGAACAACGCGCCCAAAGCTGAAGGCCCAGAGGTGGTGGTTGACAAGGTTAAGTTTGACCCCAGCAGCTTAGTGCCCGCCGCACTGACCCACTACAACTACGAGGGTTCGTTGACCACGCCACCGTGTACCGAAGGCGTGAGCTTCTACATCTTGAAGACGCCCGTCGACATTGGCAAAAAGCAAGTCATGGACTTCCCGTTCAAGCGCAACGCACGTCCGGTGCAGCCTTTGAATGGGCGCAAGATCAACGCCAATTAATCTGCTGGGACCATGAAAAACGCCTGCTGATGCAGGCGTTTTTTTTGGATGGTGTCGTCTGAGTTAAATCACGACAACTTAGGTGGTGGCGACGGCAGGCTGTAAAGCAGTGGCATGGCGACGGCCACCAACAAAAACACCATCACCACAAAGACCAACAGTATTTTGAAGAACTCAGGGGAGTCCGGAAACTTGGGTTTGGGGGGGGGCACTTGCCCAAACTTGATCCTAGGCAAAGGCACACCCAAACCATCTGCCGCGGCATGTGAGCGAAAAATATTGACCACGGGCATGCCATTGGCCTGGCTCCCGCTGAGTGTGGTGGCCAGTTTGAGCGCGGCTTGCAGTTTGAGGTCTTTGGACGCAAATTGGCTGTGACCGCCTTCTTCGAGCTCTCGCACCTGCGCCTCGGTCAGCCCGCACAAACGTGCCACGCGGGCGTGGTCAAGTTTGCACAGTGCTCTGAGCCGAAGCACGGCTTGTGGATCGATGAGGTCTGCGTTCATGGGCATGGGCCGCACTGTGCTTGATCAAGCCTATTCCCCCACCAGGATGGGTGAATGGGCTTGTTTTAAATCAGCTTGAGGCGTTCCGATGAAGGCACCACACGCGTCAGGCGCACGCCGTAGCGGTCGTTCACCAACACAATTTCGCCTTGGGCCACCACGGAGTTGTTGACCAGCAGATCGAGGGGCTCGCCCGCAATGCGGTCGAGCTCGACCACGCTGCCTTGGGTGAGGCGCATCAAGTCTTTGATCTTGATTTGGGCGCGTCCCACTTCGATGGACAAGTTCACCACGATGTTTTGCAACACCTCGGGATTGATGTTGCCAGGCATGGTGGGTTTGAAGTCTTCCAAGCTGGGCTCGGTGTCATCTGCCAGTGCAGCTGGCGTCGCCGCCATTTCTTCGTGCGCGCTAGCTTGGGCTTCTTCGTGCTCTGGGTTGGGGGTGTCTTTTTCGTCGGTCATGATGTATTCCTGTCTCAGGGTTTGCCGTGAACGTGTTCGTGGTCAATTTGCACCGCCACTTGTGAGCCGCGCGTGCCCACATTGACGTGAAAAACGGGGACGCCATCGGTGCTCATCAGTGCGGTGTCGTCTTTCTTAAAGAACAACAAATCGCCCTCTTGCAGATGGTTCAAGTGATGCAGCGTGGTTTTGATCTCACCCATGGTGACTTGCAACTCCAGCTTGGCATCGCCGACCGCAGCAGCGAGTGCTTGGCGCCATTTTTTGTCTGACTCTTCGTTGCCTTCGCCGCTTTGCACACGGCTGCTCAGCAGCTCGCGCACAGGCTTTAAGGTGGCGTAGGGGTAGACCAAGTCGATGAAGCCTTTGCCGCCGCTGGCCGTGGCATCTGCTTCGAAGCGGCTCAACACCACCAAGTCGTTTTCGTCGGCAATCTGTGCAAACTGAGGGTTGATCTCAGAGCTCACATGTTCGCATTCGATGGGCATCAATGGCCCCCACGCTTCGGTCAGCGAGCGAAAGAACACTTCCAAAATGATCTTGATGATGCGTGTTTCGGTGGGGGTGAACAAACGGCTAGAGGGCAACTCGCCCACGCCTTTTCCAAACCCGCCAAAAAAGCTGTCGAGCGAGCTGAACACCACATTGGGATCGATGATGATCACCGAATTGCCGCGCAGCGGATTCATGCGAATCATGTTCACCGACAACGGGGCACGTAGACCTTTGAGGTAGTCGCCGAACTTCAAAATTTGCACGCGTGTGGGGTTCACACGGGGGCTGGTGCGCAAAACTTCAAGCAAGCCAAGACGAAACAGTCGGATGAAGCGCTCGTTGATCATGTCGATCGACGAAACGTTCACACCCAAGCTGCTGTCTTCGCTGGCGAGGTCGTGCTTGCGCACCCGCACGCTGTTGTTGAAGCCAGTGTCGGTCTCGATCGAACCGTCGCGCACGCCTTCCGACAGCGCGGCCAGTTCTTCGTCCGAGAGCAGGTTTGATTTCATGGGTTTATCGCGTTATTGCATCACAAACGAGGTGAAGAACACGTCTTCAATGCCACCGAAGTCTTCGTACTTCATGAGCATGTCGTTCATCACCACCTTGATTTTGGCGGCCAATTCGACACGGAAGTCTTGCTTGGCCACATCGGCTTCGGTGCTTTGACGCATCACATCTAACACGGCCGAGCGGATGGCAAATTCATGCTTCTTCACGTTGTCGAACACGCGTGCGTCGTAGTGCGTCATCACAGCCACTTTGACGACCATGATTTTTTTCGAGCTCGTGATGTTGGTCATGAACTCTTTGTCAATCTCCAAGTAAGTGTTCTCAAAGCGCGTGGCTTCGGCTTCTTTCTTGACTTTGGTTGGTCCTTCAGGTGTT
>JAVLFR010000259.1:0-3094 GCA_046052785.1 Limnohabitans sp.
CCGCTGTTGGAAATCGTGACCCAGCCCGACATGCGCAGCAGCGAAGAAGCTGTGGCCTACGCCAAAGAGCTGCACAAAATCGTCACCTGGATCGGCATTTGCGACGGCAACATGCAAGAAGGCAGCTTCCGTTGCGACGCCAACGTGTCGGTACGCAAACCTGGCCAAGCCCTGGGCACCCGCCGCGAAATCAAGAACCTGAACAGCTTCAAGTTCATGCAACAAGCCATCGATTTTGAGGTGCGTTGGCAAATTGACCAGATCGAAGACGGCCACGCCATCGAGCAAGCCACGGTGCTGTTCGACCCCGACACGGGCGAAACCCGCGCCATGCGCACCAAAGAAGACGCCGCCGACTACCGCTACTTCCCCGACCCCGACCTGCCGCCGCTGGTGATTGGCCGCGACTGGGTGGAGCGCGTCAAGAGTCAGATGGCCGAACTGCCGCGCGTCATGGCCGAGCGCTTTGTCAGTCAATATGGCTTGCCTGACTACGATGCGACGCAATTGACCCAGAGCAAGGCCATCGCGGCTTACTTTGAAGCCACGGCCAAAGCCTGCGGCCAACCCAAGCTCGCTAGCAACTGGATCATGGGCGAGGTGTCGCGTCGACTCAACACTGGTGAAGTGAGCTTCGACAACATCCCCGTCAGCGCTGCCCACTTAGGCGCATTGATCAGCCGCATCAGCGACAACACCATCAGCAACAGCGCGGCGCGTCAGGTGTTTGATGGCCTGTGGAACCAGGAAGGCGAGGTCGACGCCATCATCGACGCCAAAGGCCTCAAGCAGATGAACGACACCGGCGAATTGGAAAAAATCATCGACGAGGTGCTGGCTGCCAACCCCAAGAACGTGGAAGAGTTCAAGGCCGGCAATGCCAAGGCGTTGAACGGCTTGGTGGGTCCCATCATGAAGGCCAGCAAGGGCAAAGCCAACCCCGCGCAAGTCAATGAGCTGCTGATGAAAAAGCTGGGCTGACTATTTCCTCGGAAACAACACCCGCCTCAGCCGCACCTCACAGCGCGCTAGAGGACATTCAAGGCTTGCTGACTGGCGCCTTGTTTGTCGCGCTAGGCGTGTGCATGTTTCGAGAGGCTGCCTTGTTCACAGGGGGCACCACGGGCGTGGCGTTTTTGGTGCATTACTTTGCAGACCTGCCACTGGGTGCCGTGTTGTTTGTCATCAACCTGCCGTTCTACGTGTTTGGTTGGCAAAAACTCGGCCACTCCTTCACTTTCAAAACATTTGCGGCGGTGGGTTTGCTGTCGGCCTATGTTGAATTGCTGCCTCGGTGGATTGCGTTCTCACACTTGGACCCTATCTTCGCCGCACTGATGGCGGGTCTTTTGGTGGGCACTGGCATTTTGATTTTGATTCGTCACGGTGCCAGCTTGGGCGGCGTGACGATCATGGCGGTGTATTTGCAAAAAACTCGCGGCTGGCGTGCTGGCCATGTGCAAATGGCCATTGACGCCTGCATCTTAATGACAGCCTTTGCACTCACCGATGCGCACAAAGCCTTGTTGTCCTTGCTAGGTGCATTCGCGCTCAACTTGGTGATTGCCGTCAACCACCGCGCCGACCGTTACTACGGCGCTTAATTCACACCGTACCGCTCTCGATACGCCTGCGTGCGCGCCAAATGCTCGCCCATCGCGTTCCCCTCTTGCGCATGCAAATAGGTGAGCAAATCACTGAGCTCAGCAATCGCACACACTTGCAAACCCACTTGTTCACGCACGTATTGCACGGCGCTGTAGGGCACGTCTTGTGTGGTGCCATCGGCTTGTTTTTCGGTGGCCATTTCTTGACGGTCTAGCGCAATTGCCACGGCGTGTGGTGTGGCCCCTGCAGCGTTGATCAAGGCAATCGATTCGCGCGCAGCGGTGCCCGCGCTCATCACATCGTCGACGATCAACACGCGGCCTTTGAGTGGCGCACCCACCAAGCTGCCGCCTTCGCCGTGGTCTTTGGCTTCTTTGCGGTTGTAAGCAAAAGGCACGTTGCGCCCCAAGCGCGCCAGCTCTATCGACACCGCAGCGCCCAAGGGAATGCCTTTGTAGGCGGGACCAAAAATCATGTCGAACTCGATGCCACTTTTCACCAAGCGTTGCGCATAAAAGCTGGCCAGCTTGCCCAGCTTAGCGCCGTCGTCAAACAAACCTGCGTTGAAAAAGTAAGGGCTCATGCGACCCGCTTTGGTTTTGAACGCCCCAAATTTCAGTACGCCACAATCCAGTGAAAATTGCACAAACTCTTGGGCCAACGCATCGTTGGCAGCCGCACTCTGACTCATGGGGAAATTCCTTGTTCAAACTCACCAGCCTCAACCTCAACGGCATTCGTTCAGCCGCCCGCAAGGGCGTGGAAGCTTGGCTCGAAAAAGCCAAACCCGATTGTATTTGCGTCCAAGAAATCAAAGCACAGGCCCCTGACGTTGTGGGCACCTTTGACACACTGGCGGGATTGACAGGCCACTTTCACTATGCCGAGAAAAAAGGCTACTCTGGCGTGGGCATCTACACCCAACATGAACCCAGCGATGTGATCGTCGGCTTTGACGGTGGCGAGTTTGATGCAGAGGGTCGCTACATC
Source organism: Limnohabitans sp. (assembly GCA_046052785.1). Taxonomy (GTDB): domain Bacteria; phylum Pseudomonadota; class Gammaproteobacteria; order Burkholderiales; family Burkholderiaceae_C; genus Limnohabitans. The sequence continues at coordinate 2,599 of JAVLFR010000259.1, forward strand.
GAGCTGCGCTTTGACACGCCCACCCAAAAACTCTCCATCATCAGCAGCTATTTCCCCAGCGGCTCCTCGGGCCCTGAGCGTCAAGAAGCCAAATACCGCTTTTTAAATGCCATGCGCCCCCACCTCCACGCCTTGAAACAGGACCGTGAGTTTGTGCTGTGCGGCGACATCAACATCGCACACACGGAGGCCGACTTGAAAAATTGGAAAGGCAACCAAAAAAACAGCGGCTTCTTGCCAGAGGAGCGCGCTTGGATGACCCAGCTCACCACCGAGGGCGGCATTGTGGATGTGTATCGCCAGCTAGAACCCCACACCACCGACGCTTGCTACACCTGGTGGAGCAACCGCGGACAAGCCTATGCCAACAACGTGGGGTGGCGGTTGGATTACCACTTGGCAACGCCAGCGGTGGCCAACAAGGCCCGCACCACGGAAACTTTCAAAGAGATCAAGTTTAGTGACCATGCCCCGCATACGATCACCTATGAGGGTT
>JAVLFR010000260.1:0-3994 GCA_046052785.1 Limnohabitans sp.
ACGCTTTGGCTATGTGCGTAGCCCACAGCAAGCGCAACATTTAGCCTAGGGTGAAAAAAAACCAGCCTAGGCCGGTTTTTTTTTTAAGGAAATTAGCGGTTATTTGGCTTCAGGCTTCTTGGGCTCTGCAAATTTACCACCCGCCGCGTTAGCCATATAAGCAACGGCACGGCCAATTTCAAAATCTTCGAAATCGCCACCGCCTTGTGCCCCCATCGCGCCTTTGCCTTTGAGGGCCGAGGTCAGCAATGTGTCATACCCTTTGCTGATGCGTGCACCCCAGGCGCCAGCATCGCCAAACTTGGGAGCGCCAGCAGCGCCATTGGCATGACACGCGACGCATTGTGCTTTGTAGACCTCTTCACCCGCACGTGCTGCACGGTTAGCGTCTTTGATTTCAACAGCGCCCACTTTTTGAATACGGGCAGCGAATGCCTCGGGTTCATTCGATGAGCCTGCTTGAGGTTTGTTGGCTGAGGTCACGTACGCCACCAAACCAATGATGATGAGCACAGGCAAAACAAAAGAATACAAAACCGCCCACAAAAGTTGTTGAGGGGTTTTGATGGGGCCAGTGTGTTCTTCGTGGTGATCGTTACTCATGATTGAATCCTGTGGGGGGTATCTCTAAAAAACTAGATAAATTATAGCGGGGGCCTACAATCTAAAAGTTATCAGCTTGCGGCTGTAGCTCAGTGGATAGAGTATTGGCCTCCGAAGCCAAGGGTCGTGGGTTCGATCCCCGCCAGCCGCACCAACTTAACTTTGTTTGATGAGCAGGGCGCGTTCATAGAGCGCATTTTTTGGCTCCCCACTCAATTCGGCGGCAACTTTGACCGCAGTTTTGAGCGGCAATTCTTGCATCAAGATGGACAACAGCCGATCGTGGTCTGCGCCTGCTGCACGCTCGATCACTTGCGCATGCACCACCAAGGCAAATTCACCGCGAGTGCGCTGGCTGTTACTTTGTAGCCAAGCGCTCAAGTCTTGGGCGCAGACAGTGTCTATTTCTTCAAACTGCTTGGTCAACTCACGGCCGATGGTCACAGGTCGATCGCCCAGCACGCCCAAAGCTGTGGCCAAAGCCTCAATGCGATGAGGCGCTTCCAAAAGCACTTGGGTGCGTGGCTCTTGCGCCAAAGTCTGAATCGCTTGACCACGTTCGGTCGCTTTAGACGGCAAAAAACCCACAAAAACAAAACCAGACCCATCATGTGCAGGCGTGCCACACGCACTCAGAAGCGCAGTCACACTGCTGGCCCCAGGCAAGGGCATGACGCGCAAACCAGCGGCCTGCACCAGCCATGCCAAGCGTGCGCCGGGGTCGCTCACCGCGGGCGTGCCCGCATCGCTGACGTAAGCCACGCGTTGGCCCGCATGCAAACGGCGCACCACTTCTTCAGCAGCTTGCGCTTCGTTATGTTGATGCAAGGCGAGCCAATGCGAAGAAGATTTGTCGATGCCGTAGGCGCGCAGCAAAGTTTGTGAGTGACGGGTGTCCTCACAAGCCAGCGTGTCGCAAAGACTCAACACATGCAAAGCGCGCAAGCTGATGTCAGCCAAGTTGCCAATCGGCGTGGCCACCACATACAGAGTGCCTGTGGGATGGTTTTGGGCAGCAGTGGCTGCATGTGCAGCAGACAGCGCGGAGTCAAAGTTGGCGTTCATCAAGGAGGTCGTGTGAACAAACCCAATGGTCAAAAACAACAACACATGCCATCAACCACCAAGCAAAAAGGAGATGCGGCCGAGGACCGCGCGTTGCATTATTTGCAAGCACAAGGCCTGCATCTGTTGCACCGCAATTATCGGACCCCTGGACGGGGAGGAGGCGAAATAGATTTAGTCATGAAAGATACTGACAACACACTGGTTTTTGTAGAGGTGCGCCATCGCGCCAGTGCGCAGCATGGTGGGGCGCTTGGCAGTGTGTCTAGGGCCAAGCAAAGACGCATCATTTTTGCAGCGAAATATTTTTTATTAAAACTCAGCAATACCCCAGCCTGTCGCTTTGATGTGGTGGCTGTCGATGGGGTGGGCATGCAATGGTTGAAAGCGGCTTTTGATGCAGATTGACACCCCGAAGCATGAGCAACAAAGGTATCATTACGACATGCTTGAGCAACGTATCGAACACCATTTCATAGAATCCGCCGACCTGAAATACCAGGCCGCACAAGTCCTCTCTAAGCCCATCGCCGCTGCCATATCAGCCGTGCTAGCAAGCGTGACCAGCGGCGGCAAGGTGCTAGCTTGTGGCAATGGCGGCTCAGCCGCAGACGCGCAGCATTTTGCAGCCGAGTTTGTCGGACGTTTTGAGCGCGAACGTCCCGAGTTGGGTGCCATTGCCCTGACCACAGACAGCTCCATCCTCACTGCCATCGCCAACGACTACAGCTTCGAGCAAATTTTTGCCAAACAGGTGCGCGCTCTGGGTCAATCGGGCGATGTGCTTTTGGCCATTACCACCAGTGGCGGCTCACCCAACGTTTTGGCGGCCGTTCAAGCCGCCCACGAGCGTGACATGACCGTGGTCGCGCTCACTGGCAAGGGGGGCGGAAAAATGAGTCAAGCCCTGCGCGAGACAGACGTCCACATTTGTGTGCCGCATGACCGCACGGCACGAATTCAGGAAGTGCATTTGCTCGCCATCCATTGCATCTGTGATGGCGTTGATGCGCAACTGCTTGGTGATATAGAAGGTAAAGCATGAAAATTTTGAACAAGTCCACAGCCTCGTTGCTCTCCACTTTGGTGATGTGTTTGGGGCTCGCCTCGTGCGCAGCCCCGTTGATGGTCGGCAGCGTCATTGGCAGCGCCATGGTGGCAACCGATCGTCGCTCCCCCGGTATTCAGCTCGAAGATGAAATGATTGAGCAACGCAGTGCCACCGCCATTCGTGAAAACTTTGGCAGCAAAGAGCACATCAACATCACCAGCTACAACCGCCAAGTGCTGCTCACAGGTGAGGTGTCTAACCCTGCTGTGCGAAGCCAAGCCGAGGCATTGATCGGCCGTATCGAAAACGTGCGTGCAGTGGTGAATGAAATTGCCATTGGCACAGCCTCAAGCACAAGTGACCGCGCCAGTGACGTCTTGTTGGTGGCCAAGGTGAAAGCCTCTATGGTGGACAGCGAAGATGTCTTTGCCAATATCTACAAAGTCGTGGCTGAGCGCGGTACGGTCTTCATGATGGGGCGTGTCACCCAAACGGAAGCCAAACGTGCCACCGATGTTGTGCGTGGTGTGAGCGGTGTCAAACGCGTGGTGCGTGTGTTTGATTACATCACCGATGATGAGTTGCGTGCCATGCAACCCAAGGGCAAAGTCGAACCCACGGCTCAAACCCCAGCGATGGGTGGTGCTGCTGCGCCCCAAACCTCCAGCCAGCCGGTCGCCTCGCCAGTCAAATAACCCCGCCAGGGTGCCCCATCCAAAAAGCCCCGCAGCGCCAGCTGACGGGGCTTTTTGTTGGAGCGTGGCGTGTCAGCGCAAACGCTTGTTTAGGCTAGTTGTGTCCCAGCGATTGCCGCCCATTTTTTGAACATCGCCATAGAACTGGTCAACCTGCTGCGTCACAGGCAAGACCGCACCATTGCGCTTGGCTTCGTCAAACACCAGCCCCAAGTCCTTACGCATCCAATCCACGGCAAAGCCAAAGTCAAATTTATCGGCCACCATTGTTTTTCCACGGTTGTCCATCTGCCAACTTTGTGCTGCGCCCTTGCCAATCACGTCGAGTACGAGGTTCATGTCGAGGCCCGCTTTTTGGCCAAAGGCAATGGCTTCACTCAGACCTTGTACCAAGCCTGCAATACAAATTTGGTTCACCATTTTGGTTAACTGGCCAGCGCCAGGCTCGCCCATCAGCGTGAAGGCGCGGGAAAAAGCCATGGCCACAGGCTTGACTTGCTCAAACACGGGGGCATCGCCACCGCACATCACGGTCAGCATGCCGTTTTGAGCGCCGCCTTGACCGCCAGACACGGGTGCA
>JAVLFR010000261.1:0-9987 GCA_046052785.1 Limnohabitans sp.
AGAGACAGCTTCACGGGGTCGCCCACGGTGGGTCAAATCGTGTCGCGAGCTGCCACCGAAAACTACACGCCTGTCACGCTTGAGTTGGGCGGCAAGTCACCACAAATTGTGTTTGCTGATGCCGACCTCGATGCCATGGTGCCGGTGGTGGTCAATGCCATTGTTCAAAACGCGGGGCAAACCTGCTCGGCGGGCAGTCGTTTGTTGGTTCAACGCGCCGCCTATGAGGCGGTGATTGAGCGCGTCGCGCAAGCCTTTGCCCAACTGCGTGTGGGGCCGGCACAGATGGATTTGGACTGCGGGCCTTTGATTCGTCAAACCCAGCTGCAACGGGTGCAGGGCTTTTTGGCGGAAGTCAAAACCGATGGCTTGCGCATTGCCGGCCAGGGTGAGGTGGTCGCGCAAGCGCCGAGTGGCGGTTTTTATCAAGCCCCGACCTTGGTGCGTGATGTGCCGCTGCGCCATCGTTTGGCGCAAGAAGAAGTGTTTGGGCCAGTCATCGCGGCCATGCCTTTTGACGATGAGGTCTACGCCGTTCAAATGGCCAATGCCACAGCCTATGGCTTAGTGGCCAGTGTGTGGACACGTGATGGCGGAAGGCAAATGCGCATGGCCCGTCAGGTGCGCGCAGGCCAAGTGTTTATCAACAACTACGGCGCTGGCGGCGGCATTGAGTTGCCCTTTGGCGGCGTGAAAGCCAGTGGCTGGGGACGTGAAAAAGGCTTTGAAGCCCTGTATGGCTTCACCGTCTTGAAAACAGTCTCTATCAAACACGACAACTAAATTAAGGCAGCTTGCATGAAAAAAATCGGGATGATCGGCATTGGCATGATGGGCCACGGCATTGCCAGTAATTTACTTAAGCATGGACAAGATTTAACGGTTCTAGAGCATCCGGGCAACCAACCCCTGGATGCCTTGCGCGCGCAGGGTGTGCATACCTGTCACAGCGCCAAAGAATTGGCCAGTCAAAGTGATGTGGTGATTTTGTGTGTCACCGGTTCGCCTCAGGTCGAAGCGGTGTTGATGGGTGAGGACGGCGTTCTCAAAGGCATGCGAGCGGGGACGGTGATCATCGATTGCTCCACCGCACTTCCCACCTCCACGCTGAAGTTGGCACAGAGGGTCATGGCACAGGGCGGGCAATTTCTTGATTCGCCCATGACACGCACGCCCAAAGAGGCCGCAGAAGGCCGACTCAATTTGCTGGTGGGTGGTGACGTGGCGGTGTTTGAAGCCTGTCGAGCGCTGTTGTCGTGCTTTGCAGAAAACATCGTGCATGCAGGGCCGATTGGCGCAGGCCACCGCATGAAGTTGCTGCATAACTATGTGTCCTTGGGTATGGTCACGCTGCTCGCCGAAGCGGCCGCTTGTGCGCAGCGCACGGATGTCAACGCACACACGTTTGTAGATGTGTTGGCGATGGGAGGCGGTTGGGGCGCGGCCCTGGAGCGTTTGAAACCGTTTTTGCTGGAAGGCGACAACACCGGACTTCGCTTTAGCATGGCCAATGCCCTCAAGGACCTGACGTACTACAACACCATGGCGCAAGAGGCACATGCGGACCAGACGGTGGCGGCTGCTGTCAAGCAAACGCTGGAATTGGCGTGTCAAGAAATTGATCCGCAAACCCTGTTGCCAGAAATCATCCCTGTCATTGCCAAACGGCATTTCGATTAAATCTGTTTGCGGGTTGGCTCCTTTATTGCGTCCAAGACGAATAAAAAAGCTTCTTATATATAAAACGGTCAAAAGAAGCGCATAATGCCCTTGCGTCGGTCGTCATTGATCGTCGTATTCAGGTGATAGGTCAGTTTCGCGCGCTACGGCGTTACTTCTCGGGTTAGTTGTGCTTTCGGGACCCCTTCGCTTTTTCTTGTATTTAAGGAGTCCCCATGGGCAATAAACTTTACGTCGGCAATCTGCCATACACGGTTCGCGATGGCGACCTCGAGCAATCTTTCGGTGAATTCGGTTCTGTCACCAGCGCCAAAGTCATGATGGAGCGCGACACAGGCCGCTCAAAAGGTTTCGGCTTCGTCGAAATGGGCAGCGATGCCGAAGCACAAGCTGCTATCGAAGGCATGAACGGTCAATCTTTGGGTGGCCGTAGCATCACGGTTAACGAAGCGCGTCCCATGGCGCCACGTCCTCCACGTTCAGGTGGCGGCGGCTACGGTGGTGGCGATCGCTCAGGCGGTGGCGGCTACGGTGGTGGTGGCGACCGTTCAGGTGGCGGCGGCTACGGTGGTGGCGGTCGCGGCGGTTACTAAGCCCTGCAGATCTTTTGGCTGAGCTTTTTGCTCAGCCAAACAAAAAGGCCTCGAAACTCACGTTTCGAGGCCTTTGTCACGTCTGATGGTCAGTGTGCGGATGCCGTGCGATGCACCCAATCTAGTCCCTGCGCCAAAGCGAAGTGCGCGGCGTCGTCATGCGTGGCAAAGTCATCGATGAAGGACATGATGCGTGCTGTGCTGGCACTGCCTTGGCCACTGGCAACAGACACTTGGGCGGCGAAGCGCCCAGTGGGTAAGGCACGCGGACTGGCCGCGATGCGGTATTTGCCAAGGGTGATGGCATGGTGGTGGTGCAATTGAATAGCTGAAATCATGAAAATCTTAAAAAATAGAACGACAAAACACAGTTCTAAAAGAACAGGTTGAAATACGCGAAGAAGTGGGAATTTACTTAAATGCCCCTTTGCTAAAGGGCTGGCACGGCCATGTAGAGGTGCTGTGCTAGAAGTCGACTTATGCGATGCACTAATGTAGCAGACTGGCGCGCTCGATCTTGCGCCTTATTTGCGGCCAAGCAAACCAGTGGCCAATGCCGTCCCCATCACAATGACCAAGGCGCAACCCATCATCCAATAGGTGACCACTTCATCTAAAAAGATGACGCCAAAGAAGTTGGCAAAGACTGGAATCAAATAGGTGACCGTCATGGCCCGTGCAGGGCCGGTACGCGTCATCAGTCGGAAGTACAAAACATAGGCCAGGGCTGTGCACAACAAGCCAGCAATGGCCAGTGCGGCCCATGCGCGCAGCGCTGGTGTCTCGCTGGGCCAGGTCAGCATGGCAGGAATGGCCAGCCCCAAGCTCGCGCCCCACAAGCTGCCTGTGCTGGTGACCAGTGATGGCACGTTTTGCAAATAGCGCTGGGTGAAACTGCCTGCCAGACCATAACAACATGTCGCCACCAAGCACGCTGCAATGGCCAAGCCTGAGCCGCCGGGCTTGAGAGAGATGCCGCCTGGCACATCTGTGGCCAGCAGCACCACGCCTGTGAAGCCCAGTGCCAAACCCAAGGCGCGCGAGGCACTGAGCTTGTTGCCCAACCACACCCAAGCAATCAGCGCGCCAAACAGGGGCGTCGTGGCATTCAAGATCGAGGTCAGTCCCGTGTTGATGTGCACCAGTGCAAAGGCATAACAGGCGAAAGGAATGCCCGCATTGAGTAAACCTGATGAGAGTGCAGGGCGCCAGTGTTGTTGCAGCACAGCAGCCTCTTTGCGCCAGATCAGCACGGGTGTCAGCATGAGTGCCGCCAGGGTGACGCGAACCCACGCTGTCGGAAATGCACCAAACGCAAAGGCGCCCTCGCGCATGAACAAAAACGATGAACCCCACAGCAAGGCCAGCAGCACAAACTCAGGCACCCATTCGCGCCAAGGCAAATGGGGTTCGTTCATGCGTGGTGGGCCTCGTGGTCTAGCAAAAAGGTTTTGCGATCTAGCCCTCCTGCATAGCCTGTGAGAGAGCCTGACGCGCCCACCACGCGATGGCACGGCACGATGAGGCTGTGCGGGTTGTGTCCAATAGCGGCGCCCACAGCACGCACAGCTTGGGGTTTGCCGATGTCACGGGCAATGTCGCCATAAGTTTGGGTTTGGCCGTAGGGAATGCTTTGCAAGGCCAGCCACACGGCGCGCTGAAAAGGTGTGCCCCATGCAGGATGACATGGCAGGTCAAAGGTTTGTCGTTGCCCCGAAAAGTATTCTTCCAGTTGCTGTGCGGCAGCCTTCAGCGTGGGGTGCGCCGCATGGCTTGTCCAATGGCGCATGTCGGGCAGGTGTTGTTGGCGATGCGCAAACCACACGCCAATCAAGCCTTGGTCGTTGGCGCCCAGCAGCACATGCCCTAATGGGGATGGGGTTTGGCTGTGAAAGATCTGGCTTGGCGGCTTTGGGAGCATGAGTGAATTATCATAAATGACGCTTGAAAGCGTTGAGGCTCTCTCTACAATTCACTCCCTATGCAAGTCAACGCCTCCATCTTCAAAGCCTACGACATCCGCGGTGTCGTTCCCTCCACCCTCAATGTCGACGTGGCCGAAGCCCTCGGCAAAGCCTTTGGCACGCACGCGGCTGCGTGCGGTGAAACCACAGTGGCTGTGGGGCGCGATGGCCGTCTCAGTGGCCCCTCGCTGGTGGAGGCACTGATTCGCGGCTTGGTCGCTGCAGGCGTGCAGGTGATCGATGTGGGCGCTGTCACCACGCCCATGCTGTACTTCGCAGCTTGCACGCTGTGCAAAAGCGGTATCCAAGTCACGGGCAGTCACAACCCCAAGGACTACAACGGCTTCAAAATGGTATTGGGTGGCCGCGCTATTTATGGCGAAGAGATTCAAGGCTTGCGTCACATCATTGAGACCGAGGGCTGGGTGCTCAAAGCAGGCGGCAGTGTGAAGTCGGTGGACGTGACCGCCGATTACGTGTCACGCATCGTGGGCGATGTGCGCCTGAGCCGCCCCATGAAAGTGGTGGTCGACTGTGGCAATGGCATTGCGGGTGCGACTGCACCTGCTATTTTCAGAGCGTTGGGGTGCGACGTGGTGGAGCTGTTCAGTGAGGTCGATGGCAACTTTCCCAACCACCACCCCGACCCCAGCAAGCCTGAGAATTTGAAAGACTTGATGCAAGCCCTCAAAACCTCGGGCGCCGAGTTGGGTTTGGCGTTTGATGGTGATGGCGACCGCTTGGGCATCGTCACCCAAGATGGCCAAAATATTTACCCCGATCGACAAATGGCCTTGTTTGCGCAAGACGTGTTGTCGCGCGTGCCTGGTGGCGCCATTGTGTTTGACGTCAAGTGCTCGCAGCGTTTGGCCCCCGCCATCCGTGAAGCCGGTGGCCAAGCCCTGATGTTCAAAACAGGCCACTCCCTCATCAAAGCCAAGATGAAAGAAGTCGATTCGCCTTTGGGCGGCGAGATGAGCGGCCACATCTTCTTCAAAGAGCGCTGGTTTGGTTTTGACGACGGCACCTATGCGGGTTGCCGTTTGCTTGAAATTGTCAGCCGCAGCCCCGATGCCAATGTGGTGTTGAATGCCTTACCCAGCAGCTTCTCCACGCCAGAGTTGAATGTGGCTTGCGCCGAAGGCGAACCACACCGTCTCAGCGCTGAGTTGCAGCAACGGGTGTCATCCGGTGAATTGCCCTCGCCAGAGTTCAAACCCGAGGCTTGTGTGATTGATGGCTTACGCATTGACTGGGCCGATGGGTTTGGTTTGATTCGCGCCTCCAACACCACCCCTGTGTTGGTCTTGCGTTTTGAAGGCCAAACCCAAACCGCGTTGGATCGCATTTCGCATGACATGCTGGCGCTCTTGCGATCTGTCAAGCCTGATGCGAAGTTCCAAGAGGCCGCGCATTGAGCTTGCCAGCTGCATGGCCTCAGCGCGACCCCCAAGCGCCTTTGAAGGTGCTCATCGTGAAGCTTTCCTCCTTGGGCGATGTGGTGCACACCCTGCCCGCTGTGATGGACATTCAAACTGCATTTGAAAATGCTCAGATTGACTGGGTGGTGGAGCGAGGTTTTGCGCCATTGGTCGCGCGATGCGCAGCAGTGCGCCGTGTCATTCCTTGTGAGCTGCGTCGCTGGCGCAAGTCTTTTTTCAAGTCCGAGACGCGGGCACAAACGCTCACCGAGTGGCAAGCCTTCAAAGTCGATTTGCAGCAAGAGCGCTACGACGTCATCCTCGATTTACAAGGCCTGACCAAGTCAGCCGTGGTGTCTTGGCTGGCGTGCAAAGCCGAGGGCGGCAAGCGCTACGCCATGGGCAACCGCACTGAGGGTTCGGGCTACGAGCGCCCGACTCGTTGGGTTGCTGACGTGGCTTTGCCCATCACGCCGCACATTCATGCGGTGGCGCGGGGCCGTGTCTTGTGTGCCCAAGCCTTGGGCTATGACTTGCCCACGCGTTTGAACGGTGGCTTAGGGCAGGCTGATGCACAGCACCAGCCTGTGGTGGCCTTGGTGCATGGCACGTCGCGTGCTGACAAAGAATGGCCCTTGGCCCATTGGGTTGAGATTGGAACGCGTCTCAAGCAACAGGGCTTGAATGTGGTCTTGCCGCATGGCAATGATGCCGAGCTAATGCGAAGCAAGGCCTTGGCCGACCTGCTGCCCGGCGCTGTGGTCTGGCCTCGTTTGTCTTTAGATCAGCTCACCACCGAGATGGCGCTATGCACGGGCGTGATTGGCGTGGACAGTGGGTTGAGTCACATCGCCGTGGCGTTAGGTTTGCCGCACGTACAAATTTACAACTTCGACACCGCATGGCGCACGGGCCCCCAAGGCCTTTTGCATCAATGTAGCGTGGTCGGCACCCCCACCCCCACCGTAGAGGCTGTTTGGCAAGCTTGGCAAACCAGTTTGGCGGCCCAAGGCGCCATGCCATGATGCTGCAAATTTACAGCGCGCTCATGTGGGCCTTGCAGCCCTTGTTGCGTCGCAAACTGCGCCACCGTGGTCGTGAAGAAGCGGGTTATTGGCACGCCGTCGAAGAACGCTTTGGTCACTACACGCAGCCTGCTCATCAAGGTGGCTATGTCTGGGTGCATGCCGTGTCTTTGGGCGAGACCCGTGCGGCTGAGGTGCTGCTTGAGGCTTTGCGTGCCGTGCAGCCCAACCTGCGTATCTTGCTCACCCATGGCACCGCCACAGGGCGTGCCCAAGGTGCGAGCCTGTTGCAAGACGGTGATGTGCAAGTGTGGCAACCCTGGGATACACCGGCAGCTGTGCAACGCTTTTTGACCCATTTCAAGCCATCCGTGGGGATCATCTTGGAAACCGAGTTGTGGCCCAACTGGGTGGCGCAGTGCAACCAGGCCAACGTGCCGTTGGCTTTGGTCAATGCGCGCATGAGTGAAAAAAGCATGCACCAAGCGCAGCGCTTTGCTGGGTTGTCGCGGCCGGCTTACCAAGGCTTATCGGTGGTGTTGGCGCAAACTCAGGTCGATGCCGATCGCTTGCAAGCCCTTGGTGCCAAGGTGGACGCTGTGTTGGGTAACTTGAAATTTGACGCCAAGCCAGATGCGACCCAACTGGCGCTGGCGAAGACGTGGCGGCAACACCTCACAAAACCTGTGGTGCTGTTCACCAGCTCACGCGAAGGCGAAGAGGCCATGTGGCTGGACACCTTGCAAGCGCTCAAAGATGTCCCAAACGACCATCAAGACCACATTCATGCCGTGCATTGGCTGATCGTGCCACGCCATCCGCAACGCTTTGATGAAGTGGCCACCTTGCTCACGCAGCGCGGCTGGCAGGTGTCGCGTCGTAGCCAATGGAGTGACGGGCCAGTCGTGAACACCCCCGACGATGCCAACACCCTATGGCTCGGTGATTCGCTGGGTGAAATGGCTTTGTATTACGGCTTGTCCCAGGTGGCTTTGCTGGGCGGCAGTTTTGCACCCTTGGGTGGTCAAAACTTGATCGAGTCCACGGCCTGTGGCTGCCCTGTGGTGATGGGGCCACACACCTTTAACTTTGACCAAGCAGCCCAACTGGCCGAAGAAGCAGGTGCGGCGTTGCGCGTGCAAGACATGGCGCAAGCCGTGACCACGGCCTTGCAAATGGTGTGTTTTAGCCCTGATGAAAATGCCCACATCCAGGCCTGTCACCAGTTTGCCCAGTCGCACCGCGGTGCGGCCCAGCGCACTGCGCAAGCGCTGGGGCCTTACTTGAAAAAGGATTAAGGCGCGAGCAAGGCGTTGATGGGCTGCAAGTCTGCAGGGGTCAACGTGCCTGCGGCTTGGCGCAATTTGAGGTTGGTCACCAACACGTCGTAGCGCGCTTTGGCCAAGTCACGCTTGGTTTGGTAGAGCTGGCTTTGCGAGTTCAGCACATCGATGTTGATGTTTACCCCCACTGAGTAACCCAATTTATTGGCATCCAAAGCGCTTTGGCTAGAGGCCTCGGCGGCCTCGTAGGCTTTGACTTGGCTCAGGCCTGAAACCAAACCAAAATAAGCGGTGCGAGTGGCTTGTGCGGTGGCGCGACGGGCATTTTCATAGTCAGAGCGGGCTTTTGTTTCTAAGGCGACCGTTTCTTTGATGCGGTACATCGTGGTGAAGCCAGCAAATAAAGGCACATTCAGCACCACGCCGACGCTGGGCGTAAACACATTGGTGGGGGTGGCCGAAACAACGGTTCCTTTCAAGTTGTTCGTGCGAACATTGTTCATTTGCGCATCTAATGTCGGCTTGTGACCCGCGGTGGCTTTGTCCACTTCCAGGGAGGCAACTTCTAGTGCCAACTGTGCCTGTCGGATTGCAGGGCTGGTGGTGTCGGCTTGTGATACCCATTCATTGACATCTTCTTTAGGGGTGGGTATCAATTGGGTGATTTGCAACAGCCGTTTGGGCTTGGCGTCACTGAGGCCCACCAATAAATCGAGTGCTAAACGTTTGATGCGCAAGTCATTCTCGGCGGCAATCGTTTGCGCATTGGTCAAGTCAAATCGCGCCTGTGCGTCCCGCACGCCTGTGATCGTGGCGGTACCCACTTCAAAATTGCGTTTGGCAGAAGCCAATTGCTCGCCCACCGCCGTGCGTTGGGCATTTAAGAGGGCGAGGTTGTCTTCTCCAACGAGCACATCAAAATAGCCTTGGGTGACTCGAATCAGCAAATCATGCTCTGCAGCCTCATACTGCGCCGCAGCTTGCTGAAGCAAATATCCCCCCTGCTTGTAGGCCGCCCAAGCTGCTGGACGATAAATAGGTTGAACCAAGGTTGCGGAGGCGGTTCGAGTTTCTACGTCTCTTGCAGGGAAGACAGTGCGAGGTGGGTCTCTTAATTCATAGGAGTAGTCTGTTTTGATGTAACTGACCGACATCGCAATATTGGGCAAGATGCCGCCCAAAGTTTGGTTCGCTTTGGCCAAGTTCGCTTCAAACTGCGCTTTGGCTGAGATAAAGCCTGCATCGTAGCCACGCGCTGCGTCATACATCTCCACCAAGCTTTGGGCTTGGGCATTGGTTGCAAAAGCCAACACCACGGCTGCGGTGAGGGGGAGCTTGCGAAACATGGTGCGAGTGAGCGACATTTAGTTCTTTCAATAATCAATACATGGGCACGGCGGCATCGACTTGTGATGACCAAGCGTTGATCCCACCCGCGATGTTGGCCACATGGCCAAAACCTTGTTGCACCAAAAACGCCGCCACTTGCATGCTACGGCTGCCATGGTGACACAACACCGCAATCGGTTGGTCGGGCTGAAGCTCCGCCAAGCGCGGGGGAATTGTGTGCATCGGAATTTTCACCAACTCAAACCCCTGCGCCGTGACGCAAGCGGTTTGTACCTCCCAGTCTTCGCGCACATCCAGCACCACAGTGGGGCCGTGGGCTGCTTGAGAAGCGATCCAGTCTTGTAACTGCGCAGGTTGAACTTGGTCAATCATGCTGTACCTTTAGAACTTAAAGCGACTGGGCTCTGCAAAGCCGTGTAACCGAGGTGCGGTGTGGTCCCACAAGGCTTTGCTGTTCCAAGTCGCATCCGCGATGCGCGTAAAGCGCGTGGCCGCCATGACGTGGTCATGGCCAACAATCGCCAAAAGGTGACCGCCCACCTTGATTTGTTGCAACAGGGCTTGGGGCACTTCGGCCACTGACCCGCCGAGCACGATGGCATCAAACGGGGCATCGCCTGCGGCACCGGAGCTGCCGTCTGCCACGCGCACATCCACGTTGGTGATGCCAG
>JAVLFR010000262.1:0-6905 GCA_046052785.1 Limnohabitans sp.
GCTCACCAAAGGCGGCATGGACAACAAAATAGATTCTGTGCGCCCGCCAACTCGGGACGATGCTGGGTGGCTGAGGGGGGTAATTTGGGGCCGCGCACATGCGAAAAACCGCAGCCTGCTCGCTCAAACACGGGGCCGTTTTCTAAGATTTGTGTGATGCCGTTGCCCTGAAGTTGCTCACCTGGGCCCTTCTCCCAAGCGTCCACCAAAAACTTGGCTTGACCGTCTTTGGCTTCGATCGCACCCGTGATACGGCTTTGCAAGCCGATCAGGTAGTCGCGTGCGGCGGCGACAACTTGGGCGTGGCTGGGGTCGTTGGATGAGGTGGTCATCGTGGGCTCACTTCAAAGAGTTGATGGGGGGTGCGCTGGCAACCCCAGCGGCGCGGGGTGGCAAAGGCCGAATGGGGGCCGCTTGTTGGGCGTGAAAGCCCACCACCCCTTCGTAAACCTGAGCCAAATGCGCGTAATCAGCTGACACATCGCCGCTTAAGCGCATGAAGTCATTGATTTTGGCGACTTTGTTGCCATAGTCAATGCGCAACATGCACAAGGGCACATCGGCGCCCAAAGCCAATTGGTAAAAGCCACTGCGCCAGCCTTCGGTCAACTTTCGGGTGCCTTCAGGTGACAGGCCAATCCACAGCAGGGTGTCGTTTTGCTTGTGTTGTTTGAGGGCCTCCACCATCTCCCCCACCACGCCTTTGGGAGACGATCGGTCAATGGGCACCGCGCCGATGAAGCGAATCCAACGCCCAAACAGCGGAATGCGAAACAGGCTGGCTTTGGCAAAAAACTGCACGGGCAAACCCACCGCCCACTTGACGGGCATCACGGTGATGAAGTCCCAATTGCTGGTGTGGGGGTAGCCAATGAGCACACCTTGCTTGGCGGGCAAGCCATCAAACTCGATCTTCCAGCCCATCAATTTGACCAACCATGCCGCCCACGCGCGGGGCTGGCAGGGCACGGGCATTGGCATTGGTTTGCTGAATTCGGCGCTCATTTCAGCGTGTCATCGCGCGGTAGCCGATGTCGCTGCGGTACTGCACGCCATCGAAGTGAATGCCCTTGATGGTGTCATACGCCTGCTGCTGCGCCAATTTCAAGGTGCCGCCCAAAGCCGTGACGCACAAGACGCGGCCCCCGTTAGTTCGCAGGTGGCCGTCTTTCATTTGCGTGCCCGCATGAAACACCACCACATCGTCGGTGTCTTGTTGCAACCCCGAAATCACATCGCCCTTGCGGGGATTCATGGGGTAGCCATGTGCGGCCAACACCACGCCGATGGCGGTGCGGCGGTCCCACTCCAGCTCGAAGTCATCAAACCGCGTCTCGGCGTGGGTGGCAGTCGCGGCCATCAAGACATCCACCAAATCGGTTTTCAGGCGCGCCATGATGGGCTGGGTTTCGGGGTCGCCCATGCGGCAGTTGAACTCGAGGGTTTTGACCTGACCTTGGGGATCAATCATCAAGCCTGCATACAAAAAGCCAGTAAAAGGAATGCCGTCTTTCTCCATGCCTTTGATGGTCGGCAAAATGATTTCGCGCATGGCGCGGGCATGTACCTCGGGCGTGACCACGGGCGCGGGAGAATAAGCGCCCATGCCACCCGTGTTGGGGCCGAGATCGGCATCGAGCAAACGCTTGTGGTCTTGGCTGGTGGCCAGAGGCAACACCGTTTTGCCATCGCACATGACGATGAAGCTGGCTTCTTCGCCTTGCAAAAACTCTTCAATCACCACCCGCGCGCCGCCTTCGTTGTGGCTCACCCCCAACTGGTTGCCCTGCAGCATGAAATCAATCGCTTCATGGGCCTCGGCGACAGTCATGGCCACCACCACGCCCTTGCCTGCGGCCAAACCATCGGCCTTCACCACGATCGGCGCGCCTTTGGCGTTGACGTAGTCGTGCGCGGCTTGCGCGTCGGTGAACGTTTCGTAGTCAGCGGTGGGAATGTGGTGACGCTTCATGAATGCCTTGCTGAAGGCTTTCGAGCTTTCGAGCTGCGCCGCGGCTTGGGTGGGGCCAAAAATACGCAGGCCGTGCGCGCGGAACTCGTCCACCACGCCCGCGGCCAAGGGGGTTTCAGGGCCGACCACAGTGAGCTCCACCGCATGGGCTTGCGCAAACTCGCGCAACGCGACGACATCCGTGATGTCGATGTTGTCCAAGCGCTTGTCGCGGGCTGTGCCACCGTTGCCAGGGGCCACATACACTTTTTGCACCTTGTTAGATTGGGCAATCTTCCACGCCAACGCGTGCTCGCGGCCACCGCCGCCAATGACTAATATGTTCATAGTGCTGCGTTGTGATAGACCTCTTGCACATCGTCAAGGTCTTCTAGCGCGTCCAAAATTTTTTGCATCTTCGCAGCCTCATCACCGACGAGCTCAATGGTGTTGTCTGCACGGTAAGTCACCTCGGCCACTTCGGGCTTGAGGCCCGCCGCATCCAACGCATGTTTGACCGCCTCAAAGCTGGCAGGCGGCGTCAGCACTTCAATCGCGCCATCGTCATCGGTGATCACATCGTCAGCACCCGCTTCGAGCGCAATTTCCATGATCTGGTCTTCGTTGCTGCCAGGGGCAAACACCAATTGGCCGCAATGTTTGAACTGAAATGCCACCGAGCCCTCGGTGCCCATGTTGCCGCCGTTTTTGCTGAAAGCAAAACGCACCTCCGCCACCGTGCGCACCCGGTTGTCGGTCATGGTGTCGACGATGATGGCGGCGCCGCCCACACCGTAGCCTTCGTAGCGAATTTCGTCATACACCACGCCATCGAGGTTGCCCGTGGCTTTGTCGACATTGCGCTTGATGTTGTCAGCGGGCATATTGGCTGCCTTGGCTTTTTCGATGGCCAAGCGCAAACGGGGGTTGAGGCTCAGATCGCCACCACCCAGCCGTGCCGAGACAATAATTTCACGCGTGATGCGGGTCCAAATCTTGCCGCGCTTCTCGTCTTGGCGCCCCTTGCGGTGTTGAATATTTGCCCATTTGCTGTGGCCTGCCATCAAAAATCCTCGTGATTTGAATTAACCTTATCTGGTTATTTTACTTTTCAAGTGATGGAGAACTTTCGATGGCTGAACCGATGCTCATTGCACGCCGCAATACGACTGAATGCCACATGTTGCCCGCCTTGGCCAACCGCCACGGCCTGATCACGGGGGCCACTGGCACGGGCAAGACCGTCACGCTGCAAACCTTGGCCGAAGGCTTCTCCAAAATCGGTGTGCCCGTGTTCATGGCGGATGTCAAAGGCGACTTGGCGGGTATCAGCCAGGCAGGCGTCGTCTCACCCAAGTTGGCGGCCTCACTGCAAGAGCGCGGCGTGCCCATGCCCTCGCCTATCGCCTGCCCCACCACGCTGTGGGATGTATTTGGCCAATCGGGGCACCCTGTGCGTGCCACCATCACCGACATGGGGCCGCTGCTGCTGGGCCGCATGCTCAACTTGAACGACACCCAAGCCGGCGTGCTCAATATGGTCTTCAAAATTGCCGACGACCAAGGCTTGCTGCTGCTCGACCTCAAAGACCTGCGCGCCATGCTGCAACACGTGGGCGAGCATGCCCGCGACTTCACCACCGCCTACGGCAACGTGAGCGCCGCCAGCATTGGGGCGATTCAGCGTGCTTTGTTAGAAATTGAATCCCAGGGTGGCGATGCCTTTTTTGGCGAGCCCATGCTCAACATCCAAGACTTCATGCAAACCGACTCACGCGGCATGGGCGTGATCAACCTCTTGGCCGCTGACAAGCTGATGAATGCGCCACGCCTCTACGGCACTTTCTTGCTGTGGATGCTGTCCGAGCTGTTTGAACAACTGCCCGAAGTGGGTGATGTGGACAAGCCCAAGATGGTGTTTTTCTTTGATGAGGCGCATTTGTTGTTCAATGAAGCGCCCAAGGTGCTGCTCGAGCGCATCGAGCTGCTGGTGCGCCTGATTCGCTCCAAGGGCGTGGGCGTGTACTTTGTCACCCAAAACCCGCTGGATGTGCCCGAAACCGTGCTGGGCCAGCTCGGCAACCGCGTGCAACACGCCTTACGCGCCTTCACGCCCCGCGACCAAAAAGCGGTCAAAGCCACGGCCCAAACCATGCGTGGCAAAGCGGGGTTGGACATCGAAAAAGCCATTACCGAACTGGGCGTTGGCGAAGCGCTGGTGAGCTTGCTCGACGCCAAAGGCCGTCCGAGCGAGACCGAGCAGGTGTATGTGCTGCTGCCAGGCAGCCAACTCGGCCCAGTCACGCCTGTGCAGCGTCAAGCCTTGTTGGCCAACTCGTTGGTGGCGGGGGTGTATGAACAAACCTTGGACCGTGAGTCAGCTTATGAGCGCTTGAAAGGCGCTGCAGCGGCTGGGAGCTCGACTGCCCAGGGCGGCGACATGGCGTCAGCCAACGACCCCGCGGGTGCCGCAGGCCAAGCGGGCGCGCAACCCAGCGTCACAGACCAAGTCTTATCAGGCTTAGGCGAGGCCTTGTTTGGCTCTACCGGGCCCCGCGGCGGAAAGAACCAAGGCTTGGCGCAAGTCATGGTGAAGTCCGCCGTGCGCAATATTGGCTCGGCGGTGGGACGCGAAATTGTGCGGGGCGTGATGGGCAGTATTTTGGGCGGCCGCAAGCGTTAGCTCGCCGCGGGCTCCTCAGACGCTGTCTGTTCGCCCTTCGCTGCCTTTTCCTTCTTGGGCAAAGGCGTGATGTCGAGCAACACTTCGTCTTTGTCGTCGATGTCCACACTCAGGCGGCCACCGTCGATGAGGCGACCAAACAGCAATTCGTCGGCCAAGGCCTTGCGAATCGTGTCTTGAATGAGGCGCTGCATGGGGCGCGCACCCATGAGCGGGTCAAAGCCCTTCTTGGCCAAATGCTTGCGCAGCGCGTCGCTGAAGGTGACGTCAACTTTCTTCTCGGCCAGCTGGCCTTCGAGTTGCAGCAAGAACTTGTCGACCACGCGCATGATGACGTTTTCGTCCAAAGCCTTGAAGCCCACAATCGCGTCCAAGCGGTTGCGGAATTCGGGTGTGAACAAGCGCTTGATATCGCCCATTTCATCGCCCGCGGCACGCGGATTGGTAAAGCCAATGGTGGCCTTGTTCATGGTCTCGGCACCCGCATTGGTGGTCATGATGACGATGACGTTGCGGAAGTCGGCCTTGCGCCCGTTGTTGTCGGTCAAGGTGCCATGGTCCATGACCTGCAACAGCACGTTGAAAATATCAGGGTGCGCTTTTTCGATTTCGTCGAGCAAGAGCACGCAATGCGGCTTCTTGGTCACGGCCTCGGTCAGCAAACCACCCTGGTCAAAGCCCACATAGCCAGGCGGCGCGCCAATCAGACGGCTGACGGCATGGCGCTCCATGTACTCAGACATGTCAAAGCGAACCAAATCGATGCCCATGATGTAGGCCAGCTGCTTGGCCGCTTCAGTTTTGCCCACGCCCGTGGGGCCGCTGAACAAGAAGGCCCCAATGGGTTTGTCGGCTTTGCCCAAACCAGAACGGGCCATCTTGACCGAGGCTGCCAAAATTTCCAGCGCTTTGTCTTGGCCAAACACCACGCTCTTTAAATCGCGCTCGATGGTTTGCAGTTTGCTGCGGTCGTCGTTGGACACGTTGGCGGGAGGAATGCGGGCAATTTTGGCCACGATGTCTTCAATCTCGGCCTTGCCAATGGTCTTTTTACGCTTGGACGCCACCAAGATGCGCTGTGCAGCACCGGCCTCGTCGATCACGTCGATCGCCTTGTCAGGCAAGTGGCGGTCGTTGATGTATTTGGCGCTCAGCTCAGCTGCGGCTTGCAGCGCGGCGACAGCGTATTTGACGTTGTGGTGCTCTTCAAAGCGCGACTTCAAGCCTTTGAGAATGTCCACGGTTTCTTGCACGGTGGGCTCGACCACGTCGATTTTTTGGAAACGACGGCTCAAGGCCGCGTCTTTTTCAAAGATGCCACGGTATTCGGTGAAGGTGGTGGCGCCAATGCACTTAAGCTGGCCGCTAGAGAGTGCTGGCTTGAGCAAGTTCGAGGCATCCAACGTGCCGCCCGAGGCCGCACCCGCGCCAATCAGCGTGTGGATTTCGTCAATGAACAAGATGGCGTTGGGCTTGCTTTGCAAGTTCTTGATCACGCCCTTTAAGCGCTGCTCGAAGTCACCGCGGTATTTGGTGCCTGCCAGCAAAGCGCCCATGTCTAGCGAGTAGACGATGGCTTCGGCCAAAATTTCGGGCACTTCGCCCTGGGTGATTCGCCATGCCAAGCCTTCGGCAATCGCAGTTTTGCCCACACCGGCCTCACCCACCAAAAGAGGGTTGTTTTTGCGGCGACGGCACAAAATTTGAATCGTGCGCTCGACCTCGTATTCGCGCCCGATCAGCGGGTCAATCTTGCCGTCTTTGGCGGCTTGGTTGAGGTTTTGAGTAAATTGCTCGAGTGGTGAAGCCTTATCGTTCTTTTCTGAACTCGCGCCCTCCTCCTGCTCGGTGTGGGAAGGTTCTGCGCTTTTGGTGGCTTCAGGCGGATCGCTCTTTTTGATGCCGTGGGCAATGAAGTTCACCACATCCAAGCGGGTCACGCCTTGTTGGTGGAGGTAATACACCGCGTGGGAGTCTTTCTCGCCAAAAATAGCGACCAGCACGTTGGCGCCGGTGACTTCTTTCTTGCCATTGCCCGTGGACTGCACATGCATGATGGCGCGCTGAATCACACGCTGAAAGCCCAAGGTAGGCTGGGTGTCCACCTCTTCGGTGCCCGACACCTGAGGGGTGTTGTCGGCGATGAAATTGGACAAGGACTTGCGCAAATCGTCGATATTGGCAGAGCATGCGCGCAGCACTTCGGCGGCGCTCGGGTTGTCTAGCAAAGCGAGCAGCAGGTGCTCGACGGTGATGAATTCGTGTCGTTGT
>JAVLFR010000263.1:0-6553 GCA_046052785.1 Limnohabitans sp.
GGTGGTACGGCTGAGTTTCGCAAGTTCGAGGGTGTGACCTTTGATCCAAAGCGCAACAAGCTTTACATTGCCATAAGCAATATCGGTAGCGGCATGTCTAGCTCTCCGGTGTTGCCAGGTGTTTCTGACGACATTTTGGTCAAATCCAACGTGTGCGGTGGCGTTTACCAGTTGGATGTCAATTCAAGCTATGTAACTACCAACATGAAGCCATTGGTGATGGGTATTCCCAAGGCGTATACAGATCGTCCTATTCAAAGCAGCCCAACAAATGCTGCAACGGTGACTCAGCAATCTTGCGACGATGCTGGCATCGCTTTGCCTGATAACGTGACGATGGGCCCCACCAATGACATCTTGATCATTGGCGAAGACGCAACGACCGAGCATCAAAACGACTTCTTGTGGGCCTACGACTTGTCCACCAACAAGTTGACTCGCATGTTGTCCGTTCCTTACGGCGCCGAGATCACTTCGCCTTACTACTATCGCAACATCAATGGTTGGGACTACATGACGATGGTCGTTCAACATCCTTATGATGAATCTGACTACTTCAAAGGTCCGGACGCGACAACAGGTGCGACGAAGTCTCCAGCTAAATCCCTGGCAATGCGTGCACAAGCAGGCTATTTGGGCCCATTCCCAGTCGTTAAGCGCTAAACCTACCTAGTGTTTTGACTGGTTAAAAAGGGGTGGTCGTTAGGCCACCCCTTTCTTGTTATCAGTGGCCAGCGTTTACTGAAACGCCACTTCCGCAAAACTTCTCAGCTTACGGCTATGCAGCTGCCCAGGCCCTTGCTGGCGCAGCAGCTCAATGGCCCGCATGCCAATGCGCAGGTGCTGGTCCACGCGTTCACGGTAAAAGTGGTTGGCCATGCCCGGCAGTTTGATCTCGCCGTGCAGCGGTTTGTCGCTGACGCACAGCAGTGTTCCGTAAGGGACACGAAACCTAAATCCGTTGGCAGCAATCGTGGCGCTCTCCATGTCCAGGGCCACGGCGCGGCTTTGGCTAAAGCGGCGCTGCGGGGTGTTGTCTGGCAACAGTTCCCAGTTGCGGTTGTCGGTGCTGGCGACGGTACCTGTGCGCAAGATGCGTTTGAGTTCGGCGCCTTGGCATTGCGTCACGTCCTTCACCGCTTGCTCGAGCGCCACTTGTATTTCAGCCAGCGCAGGGATGGGCACCCACAGGGGCAGCTCTTCGTCCAGCACATGGTCTTCACGCACATAGGCGTGGGCCAGCACGTAGTCGCCGAGTTGCTGGGTGGTGCGCAGTCCGGCGCAGTGGCCCAGCATCAACCACGCATGCGGACGCAGCACGGCAATGTGGTCGGTGATGTTTTTGGCGTTGGCAGGGCCCACGCCGATATTGACCATGGTGATGCCCGAGCGATCGGCACGCACCAAGTGGTAGCCAGGCATTTGCGGCAGGCGCGGTGGCACTTTGCCCAGTGCGTCATTCGCTTCGGTGGACAAGCCTACGCGACGCGTGACCACATTGCCAGGCTCGACAAACGCGATGTAGTCGCTGTGGGGGTCTTGCATGGCCTCTAGCCCCAATCGCACAAATTCGTCGATGTAGAACTGGTAGTTGGTGAACAGCACATAGTTTTGAAAATACTCAGGGCTGGTGCCGCTGTAGTGGCGTAGGCGTTGCAGCGAATAGTCCATGCGCGCGGCGGTGAACAGCGATAAGGGCTGGGGCTCGCCCGCCAGGGCCGAGAAGGTGCCGTTGGCAATGCCGTCGTCCATGGCGGTGAGGTCGGGCAGGTCAAACACCTCGCGCATGAGTTGGCGGCGCTCAGCACTCATTTCGCCTTCCACATGGTCGTGGTCTGCGAATGAGAAATGCACAGGAATGGGTTGGTGGCTCACGCCCACCTCAAGCGAGCCGCCGTGGTTTTGCAGCAGCAGGCGGAACTGCTCGCGGTAGTAGGTGGCAAATAAATCGGGACGAGTCAGTGTGGTTTCGTAGCGGCCGGGTTCGGCCACAAAGCCATAGCTCAGGCTAGCGCCGTCGCCGCCCGCTTGCAGCGCACCGGTTTTGGTGTGGATGCGTACAAACGGGTAAAACGCCCGCACGCGTTGCTCAAAATGTTGGCCCGCTACAAATTCGCGCATCGCACGTCGCAAGTGCTCAAGGCTGCTCAGGTACAACGCCTGCACTTGGGCCAAGGCGCTGTCGGCATCGGTGTGACGGGTGGGGGCAGTGAAGGGGGGACGAATGCTCATGATGAGATGTTAAGTTTGAGGTGTGACGGTATTTCGATGGGCGAAATGACCTGGACATTGTTGGCCATCATCCAGCCTTCTTGCACGGGGGCGATGACATAGGCTTTGTTTACGCCGATGTCTTCGCAGGCCTGCCAAAAGCCTTTGGTGACCTTGGGGGCAGAGGAGAACTTGATTTCAAAACCGATCGTTTGACTACCCGTTTCGACCACAACGTCCAGTTCGGCCCCTGCTGCCGTTCGATAAAAAGAAACACTTGCGCCAGCGGGCAGATGGTTGCAGATTTGCTCGACACAAAAGCCCTCCCAAGAGGGGCCAGTCAGGGGATGACCCATCATGTCGTTGATGTTGTGGATGCCCATCAGGTAATGAAGTAAGCCGCTGTCACGCACATAAATTTTGGGTGATTTCACCAAGCGCTTGCCGAGATTGGCATGAAACGGTTCAAGTCGGCGCAGCATGAGGGATTGCACCAAATGGTCAAGATAGCGCGTCACGGTGGGCGACGACACCCCCAGCGATGCGGCAATGCCAGAGGCATTGAACAGCTGGCTGTGCAAGTGCGCCACCATGCGCCAAAAGCGCCGCATCAATTCAGGTTCAACATTGATGCCCAAGGCCGGCAGGTCGGTGTTCAAGAAGTGTCGGACAAAGCCATCTCGCCACAGCCACGAGGCATCATCGCTAGGTGCTGTAAAGCTGTTGGGAAAGCCACCCCTCAACCACAGGGTTTGAATATCCGCGAAGTCGTGATGTACCTCGCTGAGAAGCAGAGGTGACATGTCGACCAAGGCCAAACGCCCAGCCAGCGATTGCGATTGTTGTAGAAGTTTGAATGAGGCTGAACCCAGTATTAGAAAGCGGCCATTGCGTCGGTCTGTATCAATTTCGCCGCGCATGGTGCTAAACAACTCGGGCGCATTTTGAATTTCATCCAGCACGATCAAGCGATCGCGATGGGTCTGAAAAAACACATCGGCTTGCTCTAGCTTGGCACGCGCCTGGGTGTTTTCAAGATCAAGATAAACCGACTTGGGGAATTCGGTTGTAATCTGCTTGGCAAGGGTTGTCTTGCCGATTTGACGTGCGCCAAGAATGGCGACGGCAGGGCTCAAGCTGAGCTGGTTGCGAATTTCTTGGGAGGATTTTCGAGTAAACATCCTTGTATTTTAAACATGACATATTAAAAATACAAGGATAAATTAATTTACATATTGCGTCGGTACTGCCCACCCACCTCAAACAAGGCGTGGGTGATTTGCCCCAGTGAACACACACGCACCGCGTCCATCAACACCTCAAACACGTTGTCGTTGTCGATGACGGCTTGCTGCAGGCGTTTGATTTGCAAGGCGGCCGCGTCTTTGTGGCGAGTTTGGAAGTCGTTCAAGCGGTTCAGCTGGCTTTGTTTTTCTTCTTCGGTGGAGCGGGCCAGCTCCAACTTGTCCATCACTTGCTCCCCGTGTGGGTTGCGGAAGGTGTTGACACCGATGATGGGCAGCTCACCCGTGTGCTTGAGCATTTCGTAGGTCATCGACTCGTCTTGAATCTTGCCGCGTTGGTAGCCGGTTTCCATCGCCCCCAACACACCGCCACGGTCCGCAATTTTTTCGAATTCGGCAAGGACCGCCTCTTCCACCAACTCGGTGAGCTCTTCGATGATGAACGCGCCTTGGTTGGGGTTTTCGTTTTTGGCCAAGCCCCACTCGCGGTTGATGATGAGCTGAATCGCCATGGCGCGGCG
This sequence comes from Limnohabitans sp., assembly GCA_046052785.1. Taxonomy (GTDB): domain Bacteria; phylum Pseudomonadota; class Gammaproteobacteria; order Burkholderiales; family Burkholderiaceae_C; genus Limnohabitans. Next base: position 3,977 of record JAVLFR010000263.1, read on the forward strand.
CACCGAGTCTTCGGTGGGCGTGGTGATGGCTTCGTCAAACGCGTTGGTATGCAGTGAGTTGCAGTTGTCGTAAATCGCAATCAGCGCTTGCAGCGTGGTGCGAATGTCGTTGAACTGAATCTCTTGCGCGTGCAGCGAACGGCCCGAGGTTTGGATGTGGTACTTGAGTTTTTGTGAACGCTCATTCGCACCGTATTTCTCTTTCATGGCCACGGCCCAGATGCGGCGGGCCACACGGCCCATCACGGTGTACTCGGGATCCATGCCGTTGCTGAAGAAAAAGCTCAGGTTGGGCGCGAAGTCGTCAATGTGCATGCCGCGCGCCAAATACGCTTCGACAAAGGTGAAGCCGTTCGATAAGGTGAAGGCCAGTTGTGAGATGGGGTTGGCCCCCGCTTCGGCAATGTGATAGCCGCTGATCGACACGCTGTAGAAGTTGCGCACTTGGTGGTGCACAAAGTACTGCGCGATGTCGCCCATCACCTTCAAGCTGAATTCGGTGCTGAAGAGGCAGGTGTTTTGGCCTTGGTCTTCTTTCAAAATATCGGCTTGCACCGTGCCGCGCACGTTTTGCATGACCCACGCTTTGATGTCGGCGGCCTCGGCTTCGGTCGGGTCACGGCCCTTGTCGGCCTTGAATTTGTCGATGTTTTGGTCGATGGCCGTGTTCATGAACATGGCCAAGATGGACGGGGCGGGACCGTTGATGGTCATCGATACGCTGGTGGTGGGGTGACACAAATCAAACCCGTCGTAGAGCACTTTCATGTCTTCGAGGGTGGCGACGTTCACGCCAGAATTGCCCACTTTGCCGTAAATGTCGGGGCGCAGATCGGGGTCGTTGCCGTACAGCGTGACCGAATCAAACGCGGTAGACAAGCGCTTGGCGGGCAGGCCTTCGCTCACCAGCTTAAAGCGGCGGTTGGTGCGAAAGGGGTCGCCTTCGCCTGCAAACATGCGCGTGGGGTCTTCACCTTCACGTTTGAAGGCGAAGGTGCCTGCGGTGTAGGGGTAGCTGCCAGGCACGTTGTCGAGCATGAGCCACTTCAAAATTTCGCCGTGGTCTTCGTAAGTGGGCAAAGCCACTTTGCGAATTACCGTGCCGCTGAGGCTCTTGGTGGTGAGTGCTGTGCGAATCTCTTTGTCGCGAATTTTCACCACGTACTCGTCGCCCGCATAGGCCGTTTGCATGTCAGGCCATTGGGCCAAGAGCTTGCGTTCGGCGCTGCCTAAGTTTTCTTCACGCGCAAAGGCCAAATCAATTGCTGCTTCTGAGGCCTTGGCGCGGCCTGGCTTGTCTTCGGCCAGCATGCGCGCGGCTTCGCGCAGTTGTTGAATTTCTCGGGCCAGTTTGGCCTGAGTGCGGGCGCGCTTTTTGTAGCCGCGCACGGTGTCTGTGATTTCGGCCAAGTAGCGCGTGCGTGCGGCGGGCACGATCGGTGTTTGGTTGCTGCTGTAGCGCACGTGGACGGTGGGCAAGAACCCCTCTTTGAAGGCGAGCCCCAGCTCGCTCAAGCGGCCTTTGAGGGCTTGGTACAGCGCGGTCACGCCGTCGTCGTTGAAGCGCGCGGCCATGGTGCCAAACACGGGCATTTGCTCGGGTGGGGTGTGCCAGGCTTCTTGGTTGCGTTGGACTTGTTTGGCCACGTCGCGCAGGGCGTCGCTGGCGCCTTTGCGATCGAACTTGTTGATGGCCACAAACTCGGCAAAGTCGAGCATGTCGATTTTTTCCAGTTGGCTGGCGGCGCCAAATTCGGGGGTCATCACATACATGGGCACGTCCACATGCGGCACGATGGCCGCATCGCCTTGGCCAATGCCCGAGGTTTCCACAATGATCAGATCGAACCCCGCGCACTTGGTGGCGGCCAGCACATCAGGCAGGGCTGCGCTGATTTCGCTGCCAAAGTCGCGTGTGGCGAGTGAGCGCATGAACACGCGCTGCCCGTTGCGCCAGGGTGAAATCGCGTTCATGCGAATACGGTCACCCAGCAAAGCGCCACCGCTTTTGCGGCGTGAGGGATCGATGGAAATGACGGCAATGCGCAAGGCGTCACCTTGGTCCAAGCGGATGCGGCGCACCAGCTCGTCGGTGAGCGACGACTTGCCAGCGCCCCCTGTGCCTGTGATGCCGAGCACGGGTACTTTGTGGTTGAGCGCTTCTGTGCGCACCGCTTCCACCATCTTGGCATCAGCTTGACCATTCTCAAGTGCGGTGATGAGCTGGGCCAGTTTGCGCCATGCCATTTCGTCATGACCTTGGATATCTTTGACCTGAGTGGGTGCATAGCTCGACAAGTCTTTGTCGCAACGCATGATCATTTCGCCAATCATGCCTTGCAGGCCCATTTTTTGGCCGTCTTCTGGGCTGTAAATGCGGGTCACGCCGTAGGCATGCAGCTCGCGAATTTCGGGCGGCACGATCACGCCGCCGCCGCCGCCAAAGACTTGGATATGTTCACCACCGCGCTGGCGCAGCAAATCGACCATGTACTTGAAGTACTCCACATGGCCGCCTTGGTACGAGCTGATGGCAATGCCTTGCACGTCCTCTTGCAGTGCGGCTGTGACCACTTC
>JAVLFR010000264.1:0-2712 GCA_046052785.1 Limnohabitans sp.
CGCATGCTGATCCTGGGCGGCGGCATCATCGGGCTTGAAATGGGCACGGTCTACAGCACGCTGGGCGCGCGCCTCGATGTGGTGGAAATGCTCGACGGCCTGATGCAGGGCGCCGACCGCGACCTCGTGAAGATCTGGCAGAAGATGAACGCCAAGCGTTTTGACAACATCATGCTCAAGACCAAGACCGTGTCTGCACGCGCCTTGCCTGAAGGCATCGAGGTCACGTTTGCACCGGCAGAGGAGGGCGGCACCGCCCCTGCACCGCAGGTCTATGACCTGGTCTTGCAGGCCGTGGGCCGCACGCCCAACGGCAAGAAACTCGCCGCTGAAAAAGCCGGCGTGGCCGTGACCGACCGGGGGTTCATCAACGTCGACATCCAGATGCGCACCAATGTGCCGCACATCTTCGCCATTGGCGACATCGTGGGCCAGCCCATGCTGGCGCACAAGGCGGTGCACGAAGCCCATGTGGCGGCCGAGGTCGCGGCTGGCGAGCTGCAGGGCAACAAGGAGCTGGCCAGCGCCGCCTTCAACGCACGCGTGATCCCCAGCGTGGCCTACACCGACCCCGAGGTTGCGTGGGTCGGCCTGACCGAAGACCAGGCCAAGGCGCAAGGCATCAAGGTCAAAAAAGGGCTGTTCCCCTGGTCGGCCTCAGGCCGCGCCATTGCGAACGGCCGCGACGAAGGCGTGACCAAACTGCTGTTTGACGATTCACCCGAGGCCCATGGCCACGGCAAGATCCTGGGCGGCGGCATGGTCGGCACGCATGCGGGCGACATGATCGGCGAGATTGCGCTGGCCATCGAGATGGGCGCTGACGCGGTGGACATCGGCAAGACCATCCATCCCCACCCCACGCTGGGCGAGAGCATCGGCATGGCGGCGGAGGTGGCGCACGGCAGCTGCACCGACTTGCCGCCGGGCAAGAAGTAAAACGCTTCGCGCTGCAAACAAAGAGGCCGCCAACCTGTGAGGGTTGGCGGCTTCTTTTTATTGCAGTGCTTTCAGCACCGCTGTTGGGTTGCGATCAATCACATTGAGCAACACCAATGAGGCACCGCTGGGTGAACGGTCACCACGTTCCCAATGGCGCAATGTGGCCACTGAAAAACCAAACCGAGCTGCAAATTGTTCTTGTGTCAGGCTCAGGCGTTGGCGCAGGTTTGACACATCAACTGCGTGGGGTTGGTACAGCTTCACGCCAGAGGTTTTGGTGTCTTGGGTTTTGGCGTGCGCAACGGCTTCAGTCAAACCTTGTTTGATGCTGTTGAATGCATTTGTCATGTGTTTTCCTTTCACGATTCAAACCAAATTTGCACCAGCAAATCGACTAGTTTTGTCAACTCATGACGCTCAGCTTTGCTGATGTTGGCACGTTCATTTTTTGCAAACAGTGTCAGCAGGTAAAGTGGCATTTGTTCACTGTGAACGTAATAGATCACGCGCACACCACCTGACTTACCCTGTGCGCCTCGTCCCCAGCGTAGTTTGCGAATACCGCCTGTGCCCTCCATCAAGTCCCCCGCTTTTGGATGCGCAGCCAAGTAGTTGATGATGTCTAAGCGCTCAGAAGCACTCATCAGTTTCTCAGCACGGCGGCTGTATTCGGGCAGCTCTGCGATGGTGAGCATAGATTCTATTCTAATCCATTGGATTAAATTTCAAGCTTAGTTAGGACTGAAGTGAAAGAGATCTAGTACAGGCCGTAATTTGTACTAATGTAAACAAAAAATTTTTTAATTAATTTCTAAGTATTTATCCTTCAGATGATTGACTTTCTACTTTCGTACGCAGGCTGGAGTGTTAAAGACCTTAGGCAGGTCATTAAAGAGGTCGACACGTTAAAAGCTTTACCCACATGCGTGGTCAGAGTTCGCATGCCTTACGTAGGCATCAGTTCAGTGCCAACGTGAGTTAGAAAAGAAGCAATGTCAATCACCCTGCCATATCATGATTTTCCGTATTGGAGTGACCCAGAACAAAACGACACGCCACCTGCACTGATTGTTTGAGGAATCCAATGATTTGTTCATCCGTAAATCGTGTGGTCTTCATTTCCGCAATTCTCCAAAATTTGCGGACTTACTGCCATTACCTTGGTACGGCTGGCAGGGGGCAGGTCACTTGGTCCAGCGCTTGACCAAGTGACCATTGGCCACGTAACGCTTTGCTTTCTAAATGAAAAAGCCAGAACTGACAACAGTTCTGGCTTTTTTGTTGCGATGGTGAAGATGTTGACGCATCACGCTGGTCGCGTCTGCTGGTGCTCAAATTGGTGCCCACATACAGACATCAAGTCGTCACAATTGGCGTATCAAATGGTCATAAATACAAGGAGCCTTTCATGTCAGCCCACGACCAAGATACCGACCACAACACCTCCAGCAACCCCCATTTTCAGGACGTCTTGGCCCAATCCCTGCAAAACCCTGCACGCCGTGGCTTGTTGCGAGGTGGCTTGGGTTTGGCGGGTCTGGCCATGCTGCCCGGTTGCGCCAGCATGGTGTCTGGCATGGCCGCTGCGCCCACTGCCTTGGGGTTCCCTTCTCTCGACAAAAGCCTGCTGGACAACGTGATTTTGCCCCCTGGCTACCAGTACACGGTGTTGCACGCCACGGGCGATGCGCTCGATTCGGCGCTGCCTGCTTACTCCAACCAAGGTGTTGAATCCGACGACTGGTCGCGCCGCATAGGTGACCACCACGA
>JAVLFR010000265.1:0-1992 GCA_046052785.1 Limnohabitans sp.
CGGCTTTCCACCACAGGCACCTCTCACCATGCGCTCTTGGGCACTCATCACTGGCGGCAGCGTTCGCTTAGGCCGCGAAATCAGCCTTGCCTTTGCGCATGCAGGTTGGAATGTGGCCTGCCACTACAACCGCTCTGGCGTTCAAGCCCAAGCCCTGTGCGCCGAGCTGCGCACACTTGGCGTAGAGGCCATCGCGGTGCAAGGCGAGCTAGAAGACGAGGCCAGTTGCCAAGGCATTTTTGACGCCACCGTGGCCACCACAGGCGCGGCCCTGCAATGCGTGGTGAACAACGCCTCTTTGTTTGTGCCAGATGAAGGCGCTGACTATGACGAGGCACAAGCCTTGGCGCAACTCAAAGTCAATCTGATGGCGCCGATGCGCTTTGGCAAGTGGATGGCAGCACTGCATGCCAGCGCTGCCCAAGCCTCGCACGCTCAACCCAGCGTCATTCATGTGTTGGACCAAAAGGTGTTCAACCTCAACCCCGATTATTTTTCGTACACCCTGTCCAAGCTCGCGCTCGAACGCGCGGTCAGCCTGCAAGCCCAGTCCCTCGCACCCACCCTGCGCGTCAATGCAGTGGCGCCTGGCTTGATGTACCTGAGCGGGCCACAAACCCAAGACAACTTCAACCGCGCCGCACAAGCCAACTTGCTGCGCCGCCCCATCAACCCCGCCGACGTGGCCAGCAGTGTGGTGTTTCTGGCGGGCAACGCCAGCATCACCGGCACCACGGTGCGGGTAGACAACGGCCAACATTTGTTACCACTGGCACGCGATGTGATGTTTGTGGTCGAGGAACTATTTCAATCATGAACGACGCACACTTGCTCAACTACCGCCGCTTGTTTTTGCGCGGCTTCACTGTGCAAGCGCACATTGGCATCCACGACTTTGAGCTGCACGCCGCGCAACGCCTGATCATCGACGTGGACTTGTATGTGTCCTTTGCAGGCACCAGCCCCAAGGACGACCGCATTGACGAAGTGGTCGACTACGACTTTGTGCGTGCCGTGGTGCACGCGCGCGTCGCGCAAGGCCACATCAACTTGCAAGAGACCTTGTGCGACGACATCCTCACGCGCTTGCTCGAGCACACGGGCGTGATGGCTGCGCGCGTGTCCACCCGCAAGCCCGATGTTTACCCCGACTGCGAAGCGGTGGGCGTAGAAGTGTTTCGCGCCAAACCTGGAGTGCTGTGACATGGCGAGCAAAGGCACCCAAATTTTGAACCTCACCGGCCTGCGATTTGATGCCAACTTGGGCATCTTGGCGCACGAAAAACTAGAGCCTCAACCGATTCAAGTCGATGCCGAGTTGAACCTTGGCACGCAACCGCTGATGCCACACGACGACGATATTTGCCATGTGTTGGACTACCGCAAGATACGCCAAATCATCATCAGCGAATGCACGGCCGAGCATGTGAACCTGCTCGAAACCCTGATTGGCAAGCTCAGCCACCGCCTCATGCAACTGCCAGGGGTGTTGGGCGTGCGCGTGAAAATCGCCAAGCTCGAGATTTTTGACGACTGCGAAGTGGCCATTCGCATGGAAACAGGACTTTGGAATTAATAACGAGACAGCCCTTTAGCGCTGTCCTCCACACATCAACATCAATATGACCCAAGCTGAAAAAGACCTGATCAAAGACCCGAAGCAAATCAAGATCGAGCACGAGAACCACAAGCTCGAAAAACGCCTGTGCCGTCAAGTGGGCCAAGCCATCGTGGACTACAACATGATTGAAGAAGGCGACAAGATCATGGTCTGCATGTCGGGCGGCAAAGACAGCTACGCCATGCTCGACATCTTGCTCATGATGCAGCAGCGCGCCCCCATCAGCTTTGAGCTGATTGCGGTCAACCTGGACCAAAAGCAACCTGGCTTTCCTGCCGACGTGCTGCCCAAATACTTGGCGCAAGTGGGTGTGAAGTTCCGCATCGAAACGCAAGACACGTATTCGATCGTCAAAGAAAAAATAGCCGAAG
>JAVLFR010000266.1:0-2285 GCA_046052785.1 Limnohabitans sp.
AATAAGTTCCATTGGTTTTATTTTTAGGAAATAACTTCCTTACTAGTACATCTTCTGCCCACTGCCCAAAATGGCCCTTCATGCTACCTGAAAAAATAGCTCGTGATAGTTTAGTTGGGTTAATCATAAGAATTTGAAAATTATTTACAAAAAATTATCCTAATGGTAATTCCTGGATTATTTCAACAACCTCTCGACCAAGTTTGCTTTTACCTTTTCATCATTTTCATTTTTGCCAGAATTATAAATTTTTGTAGCGATGAAAATGTTGAGAATTGAAAATAACGAAAACGCTTAAAAAAGGGTAAGCCTGTTGAAGTCAACATCAGATGAAACTTTACCAATACAGATTTTTCATTCAGCATCTCACAAATGAATTTTCCTAAACGTACTTTTTTTTCAAGTACTTGAAGGACATTTTGATCTTTGAGTCCAGATAGTAAAGCATCACTCATCATTTGATGGCACTCAAGAATTCCATCTTGCGCTGAATCAATCAATTTTTTGCGTTTGGTTTCGTAATTGTAATTTTTTGCCTGCTGTGACACGCCGCCCCTGCGATGTTTGACTAATGGTTGAGCAATGCGTACCGCCCCATTCATTAGCAAGGCACGGAATAGAAAGCATTGGTCTTCGTACACGAGGTTTGGGTTTAAGTGGTTGAACTCAATTAATCGCCGAGTCATCATGTGGCTTGCACCAAATATAAAAGGTCTTTTCTCTCCCCAGCGACTCAGATCCCAATCCACCAAATCATCTGTTTTTTTAATGCCTAAGTCTCGCCCATCAAGGGCCATGTCATAGCCATCGGCTGCAACCAAATCAGGCTTTGTATCGAAGGTCTGCCAATAAGACACACATGCACTGCAGCGTGAAGGAAGAGAAACGTCATCCCCAGCAGCAGTAAATATCAAGTCACCAGAAGTTAGATGAAATGCTTTTGTGTAATTGCCGACTAGCCCAAGATTTACTTGGTTACGGTTCAGAATAATTTTCTTGCTACCTAAATAAGCCTTTGCGAGCGTCTCGACGATTGCCCAAGTTCCATCCTTTGAGCCATCATCCGACACCACAATTTCAAGGTTGTCGTAGTCTTGGTCTAGCAAGCTCTGCAGCGCATCTTGGACGAACGCTTCTTGTTTGTAAGTAAGCAGTACGACTGAGGCTCGAATGGGCTGCATCGCTTAAATCCACTCCCAAGAAGTACCCGGCTTGCGGTTCAGCGCATGCACTGTCATATCGTACGCCGCCTGTTCTTGCTGGCGTGCTTGTGCCAGCAAGTTGCGTCGTTTGTAACGCGCTAATTTGCGGCCTACCCAAGTTTGATTCATATACAAACGCATCAAGTTGCGATTGCCCAAACTGTCGCGCTGGTCCATCGCCTTCTCAAGTTTCAATGCTTTTTGCGTGATCATGCCAAAGTGATGCAACCAAGCATCCGACGTGATCCCCATCTTCAGCCCCTGTTCGATGGCGCGTTGGAAAAAAATGCCATCTTCATAACCCAGCAGTTTAGGCACCGGCATGAAGTAACCAATGTCGTTCCACACGTCTTCATGAATCGCCATGCACACCGCATGGGCTACGCCTTGTCGCACATAGCCTTTCATTTGCGCGCGGGCCTGTTGCACAAAGTCAGTCTGGTTGTAGTTCAACTCGCCTTCAATCATGGCGGGGCTGGCAATTTTTAATTGGTGCTGCTCTGCCGCTTGGATGAGGTTGCGCAGCCAGCCGGGTTCGCACACCACGTCGTTGTTCATGACGATGGTCCATGGAGACTGAATGGCCAGCGCCCCTTGGTTCCACGCAGCACCGCAGCCGAGGTTGCGCTCATTCAATATCACCGCACCAAAACCCTGCTGCTGCAGCCATTCACGCGTGCCATCGGTCGACCCGTTATCCACAGCCACAATGCGCGAAAAATCAACTTCCGCACGGTCTAGACTGGCAATGAACTGCTGGGTGTAATCCAGTTGGTTGTAGCAAGCAAAGGTGATGTTGTAGTTGGGCAGGGTCATCAGCCAATTATCCGCCGATGCACTCAGCCCAACTTATCGCTTGCGCATCTTTGGCGGCCAGTTGCGGCGCACCCTGCAGCAAATGCAACGGCCATTCAACCCCCACCGTCGCATCGTTCCACAACAAGCTGCGCTCAAACTCGGGGTGGTAGTAGTCGGTGGTTTTATACAAAAATTCTGCGCTGTCGCTGGTCACCAAAAAGCCGTGGGCCAAGCCCTCGGGTATCCACAGTTGTTTGTTGTTCCTGTCTCTTATACACATCTGAC